>JBMYUM010000016.1:0-20201 GCA_049605375.1 Phycisphaerae bacterium
CTTTGCGTCCGAAAGCGAGGGATTTCGTTCCCAAGGGAGGCAGCAGAACGTAAGCGAATCAGGAGATTCGCTGAATTTTTGCGAACGAACCGTGAGGGCGAAAGCACCGCTACAGGACCAAATGACTTTTTCAACGGGCTGTTAGCCTCCGCCATCATCTTCGACCATCCCCGGATCATCATCGGCACCATCATTCGTACCGTCCCCGTCGGTATCAGCATCATTAGGATCGGTACCGATGCGAATTTCCGTTGAATCGATGAGACCGTCACCGTCCGAGTCACGATCATTGGGATTGGTGCCAATACCAACCTCGAACCCGTCGTTCAGTAGATCATCGTCCGAGTCTGGATCTCGAGGATTCGTACCAACTTGAATCTCTTGATTGTCCGACAGGCCGTCGGCATCTGAATCCCGACGATTCGGATCGGTTCCGAGTTCAGCCTCAACCCCATCACTCAAAAGGTCATCGTCGCTATCGGGATCATTCGGATCGGTGCCAAACAAAAGCTCAAAGCTGTCACTCAGATCATCATCATCCGTATCCGCATCGTTTGGATCCAATCCGCGAAGCAGTTCGTCAAGGTCGACAAGGTCATCGTCATCCGAATCCGGGTCCAATGGGTTCGTGTTGGCTTCCAGTTCCGCCGAATCATCGAGGCCATCGCCATCCGAATCCGCATCATTCGGATCCATATTGCGCGCGACCTCGTCACCGTCGTTCACGCCATCATTGTCAGAATCGGCATCAGTCGGATCCGTTCCACGGTTTCGCTCATCACCGTCCCCCAAACCGTCGTTATCACTGTCAAAATCGAGAGGATCCGTACCAAACAGCGTCTCGAGCCCATCCAGGATATCATCATCGTCGGAATCATCGTCCAGTGGATCTGTACCAAACAGCAATTCAATCCCATCGAAGACATCATCGTCATCGCTATCAACGTCGAGGGGATCTGTACCGAGCGCAACCTCGCGACCATCATCCAACCCGTCATTATCCGAGTCGCTGTCAAGCGGATCGAGCCCCAGGAGGAACTCATCAAAGTCAATGACCCCGTCATCATCCGAATCAGGATCATCCTGATCAGCATTCAACAAACGTTCCAGCCAATCGAACAAACCGTCATCATCGTCATCGAAATCACCGTCGCCGTCGGGATCAGGATCATTCTCGCAAAGCCCGTCATCGTCCTCATCGCGCGACGCCGAACAAGAGTCAAAAAGAGTCAGATCCACACAAGTATTCAGAACGCAATCTTCACCTAGCCGGCAATCATCGTCGTCATTGCACGGCCCACCTTCGTCGCCCTCCGAATCTTCGTCACTCGATTCATCATCGTCGTCGTCATCGTCGTTGTCGTCATCGTCGTCCGAATCATCATCTTCGTCATCATCGGCACGACCGTCGGCGTCGTCATCGTTATCAATGAGATTTTCGACCCCGTCCCCGTCGTCGTCGTCATCCAACAACTGATTCAGCAACCCATCGCCGTCGATGTCCGAATCACTCGTGTTCGGAACCCCGTCACCGTCAACGTCGGAATCGTAGGCATTCGCGATGCCGTCGCCATCCACGTCGTCATCGTCGCCGTTCGGAATACCGTCGCCATCAATATCACCACCCGAACCATCACGGAAGAACCGACTTTGTCCTCTGAGCAATTCACTGAGATCGGAAAAGCCGTCGCCATCAGTATCTCGAAGGAGAGCGGCAATCAAAGCCGCATCGGAGGGCAACGATGCACAGCCGCCACAAGCGGTGGCAGCCTCAGCAACGCAAACATCGGACCAGACTTCGGTACAGCAGGAAGGAAGAGTGGCACAAACGCAGGACGAAATGGACGGATCGTCACACCCCGACCTGATTTCCGCGTCGTCAGGCCTCGAATCAAGGCAACATGAAGTCGAAACACCGGCTCCGCCACCAAGACCATCGGTGCCCGACGTACGGCCACCACCCTGCGACCCCGGGGAAGAGGGAACCTCCGGACGATCTTCCGTCGCAGAAACGCCAACGTCCACCGCATCCGCAACGTCCCGATCCAGAGGCACGTCAGTCGATGCCGTCCCCTGCCCGTTATTCGCTGTTCCACCACCGGCAGTAAGGGCTGCAGGTGCATCGCAACCGACCAGCGCAAACGGCAAGACGAATGCCGCCAGCAAGCACAAGCTTACCTTCGGTATGCGGACCACCAGACGTAATGGCTCCCGAAAACTCACGGCAACCTACTGGGCTTCAATTTCTATCGGGAACTTGGCATTGCACCCACCACCGCTGTACTCGATCGTAATAATCGAATAACCGCCGCTGTTGACGAGCGAATCAGAGGTGACAATTTGCTGGAAATTCTTGTCGCACGTCACGTTGATAGCATTGCCGCTGCAACCATCAATCTCAGCAAACTCAGACTCAATGACGAATGGATCACCAAGCGGCAAGCCAAATGAAATCGACTGACCACCTGTCGAGATGCTCGTCCAGTCGCCCGTTCTTGCAAACTCCGTACAGTCGTTCTCCTCACAGGAAACCCCACTGACCGACTCACACCAATCCTGGTCGTCAAACAGCGTATTCGAACGATTCTGCAACGGACGTACGATGCGAATGAAGAACAACCACTCATTGTCGTCGTTGCCGCCGTCTTCTGGGCCGTTGATGTCGAAAATTCGATCAATGGAAACCGTCACGAAAACATCCGGTACCAGCGGATCCGATTCGGTTTCCTCACTGTCCAGCTTGCCGTCATCATCAGTGTCCGGATCGGTCGGGTCCGTGGCATCACCACTATCCGACGAATCGCCCGGCGGATCTTCATCCTGCCCAAGAAACTCTTCGAGGTCCGTCAGACCGTCGACGTCGGTGTCCTCAAACAACGGACTGGAAAGAACATTCCGCGCCGCGTTGTCGACAACGGATAGCACCGGCCAACCACCCAACCGCTCGAAGTTGTCCGAAAGCCTGTCGCCATCCGTATCCTGCGATGCGGGGTCGGTTCCAATTTGTTGAGAACCGGCATCGGTCAGGAAGAAACCCGGATACACGAAATTCAACGGGATATAGAAACCGAAGCCATTGAACTCGTCGAAATCCAGCAAGCCATCACCGTCGGTATCCGGTGTGTCAGGATCGAGGGCGAGCGTACGTTCCAGGAAGTCGGGCAAGCCATCGAAGTCAGTATCACCGTTAAGCGGATCGGAGTAGACCGTACGAGTGACCGTCACCGGTCCGCAATCTGCACAGTCCGTACCATCGTCGCAACCGTTATTACAGGTACCGTTAAAGGCATTGTTGCAGGTGTTACTGCAAAGCTCTACCTCGACCTCCCAACCCGTGATGCCCTCTTCCTTATCCGTCAAACCGTCTTCATCCGAATCCAGGAAATCACCCGCGTCATTCGGATCAAGCGGATCAGCATCCAATTCGAGCTCAATCCCATCCAGCAGACCGTCGCCGTCGCTGTCAGGATTCAAGGGATCGAGATCCGACGGCGGGAACGGCGGCGATGAGTTCAAACTGCAACGGCCTGCAAAATAGCAATTCGCAGCATCCGTGATCCACGCCGGACAATCATTCGGAGTCTGATCATCCTGATCACAATCCGACGACTCGGCACTCAACGTCGTCGAGTCATCGTTATCATCGTTGAGCTCATCGAAGTCACTGATCCCGTCACCGTCGGTATCCCGCTTGCGTGGGTCAGTACCACAGAGCTTCTCGACGTCATCACAAACGCCATCAAAATCAGAGTCGGCAAGCCGTGGATCCGGATAGGCTGTGAAGCCCTCATCGCCGGCAACAACCACACTCCAACCGTCACGGATCTCCGTAAAGTCGCCGAGATTGTCACCGTCGGTGTCTTTCAGGCGATCGTTACTACCGTAACTGTACTCTTCGCGAACGCCGATGCCGTCACGATCAATGTCCTGCTCGAATGCAAGGAAAATAACCGTACGAGGCTTAAGGGTGACGGCACCAAAATCAGTACCGACCGGAACCTGTTCACTCGTCAGGACCGCCCAGAATCGATTCCTGTCACCAGTAAGCGAATTCTTGAAACGCTTGATGACCTTCGTGCCGTTGCACTGACCGCCGTCACAATCGCTGTCGACTGAGCAGATGGTTCCCGGGCCGTAACTGATGTCATCGCCATTCTGCACCGTATCAAGCACACCATTTGTACCTGCGGAAACGACGACATCACCAGCACTGACCGCATTCCCGACCGCGATCTCCTGAATGTCATCACCAACAGCCGTGGTATCCGCAACCCCATTACCGTCGGCCAATGGCTCAATAATCGCCGGACTGGTATTCTCATTACACGTCGCAGACGTCTCGTAGCCGCGCGTGATCGCCGTGAAGTCATCACTTGCATTGTTGGGGACGGAATCGAGAACACCGTTCTCACCAGCGGAAATGATCACACGGGCATCGTCCAATCCCGTCGTCGACGGTGGAACTTCCTGCACGTCGTCGCCAGAAGCGAAGCTCTCCGCAACACCATCCGGACCGGCGAGGATCGCGTCGTTTGTGGTAGGGTTCTTCTCGAAACCGAGAATATCCTGCAGGGCATAATCCATCGGAATGCCAATCGGCAAACCACGTTCGTCATAACCGCCGACGAATTCACCGGCCGGTCCAGCAACACCGAGATCATCAATACCGCCGTTAACCGCTACGCGATAACGCTCAACCGTTCCATCACCAAAGTCGATGATCAACGCCGCCGTGCGATCGACAATCTCCTGCGACTGGAACGCAAAGTTGCGACCGAACTCGTCCGTCACATCAAAGTTCGATGGAATGATGATGGGACCGCGAGGTTCGCGAAGTAGATTTTCGACCAGGCTCGGGAAGATCTCACTGTTCCCCAGAATGATCGGGCCACGCTCCGGAACCAATGGGCCGAGATTAAACTCAGCCGTCTGTCCCGTCGCCAATGTGCTGCTTGGAATCAACGTCGCGATCGGAATCAGCTTCGTCCGTTCACGCCCCTGCTGAAGAACCGATACCTCAAGATTCGAAAGCGTGAAGGCAATATCGCCCGTCAACCGGATGCTGAGTGGAACTTCGACACTGGCACCGAATATCTCTCGGGTCACCTCTCGCGTGGTCACAAACTCACGGCCGCGACTCAACGAAGTCTCGTAAGCTTCCTGCGAAGCTCGGGTCGAACCTTCATCGATCTGCGTGACGTTCTCATACCCCCCGGTCACCCGGAAATCACCAACCGCGACCGGCTTACCACCTTCGGTACCACCCTTGAAACCAATCTCACCACCAATACGCCAGGTTTCCACGTCACTCCGCGATTGTGAGGTCTCATTCGACTGCGTCAGCGTCGTAGAGGTGTTTGACGTCTCGGTCACCGTTTCACCAGTCGCGTCGGTGTAAGTATATCGCTCATCAATCTGCAGCCGGATCTCATCGATGTCGATCTCGAATTCCGGGAGGTCAGCCTGGCGAGCATCGCGATTCAGATCGAGCAACTCAACATCATCATCGAGCCCATCGCCATCCGTATCAGCCAGAATGGGCGAAGTCTTGTAGAACGCGACTTCCAGATAATCGTCGATCTCGTCGTTATCCGAATCCTGGTCCGTCGGCGTACTGAAGAAGAAATTGAATTCACGCTCATCGCTCAGCAGGTCACCGTCCGTATCGGCCTCACGAGGGTCTGTCGACAACTCGCGCTCAGTGAGGTCATCAAGACCGTCACCATCCGTGTCGGCGACCAGCGGATTACTGGTCACCTGACGCCGTTGCTGCTGGCGAATCTCAAGTAGACCGTCTCTTGCGGTCAATTCCACCGTGACCGTCCAACCACGCTGCTCAATATGATCCGGAAGACCGTCGTTATCCGTATCCACAAGATCGCAATCCGTCAGGCACTGGTCCTCGCAATCGGATTCATTCGCATTGCACGGCGCATCGTCATCGCAGTCGTCATCCGTCAGACAGAAGCCGGTCCCATCGATGCCACCGCTTCCGTTGACGCACCGTGGACAGCTCGGCGGCGTGCCGACAAACGTAGTCGATGTCGGATCAACCAGGATTTCCTCAGGCGCCAAAGCGTTACCTTGAAGGTCCTGCACACTGTTCACCGAAACGCGATAAACAACTTCTTCCTGAGCAAGCGTGGTCAATTCCACCGACTTTCGATCCGAATTGGCAAATACAGCCCCCGTCACCAGCAAGCGAGCAGAGTCCGTCGCCGACAATTCGCGTGTAATGAAATAGTTGGCAGGATCTTCGGCACTGTCGTCCATCGATTTGTTGAACGACACCAAGACGGAGTTCGAACTCGTCGAAAGCGCCCCCACGACGCGCGGTGGTTCATTCGCTGAACCCGGTGCTCCACCGGCACTGGCTGCGTCATACACAAAACTGTCCGAGTTATTCGCCGTGATCAAGTTGCCGCCCGGCAGCATACGATCACGTACACCGGAAACGGTCACCGTGTACGTCTCGCCGTCGGTCATCGGCAAGACGGTCAGAATGACCTGGTTCTTGAATTCGCTGAGCTCGGCAGCGATGACGGGGAGGAATGGCGAGACATCATAGTTGCCCGTATCGCCGGCATCGTCAGCCAGCGGCTCGCTGAAAGAGAGGACAATCGTACTGACGTCGGTCGGAACGGCAGCGACCAGGTCCGGTCCGGTACTATCGTCCGGAGCAATGCCAAAAAACGTGGCGCGGTTAGCGGTCGGATTCAAAGGCAGCGACCGGTTAAGGCATAAGCCACCAAGGAGTGACGCGCTGGAGGTCTCACGGTACTTGATCGCATCGATCATGGTGAACTCAGGGACCGAGTCCAGCAGGCCGACGACGACGGTTCCGCGGTTGTTGGACGTAACCGTAAACGCGGATTGAATTTCCGTCTTGGAAGCGAAGTGATCAAACCCGTCCGACGTGTCGTCAGAAAAGAAAAGAGCCGGCGAATCAGAAGCGAAATTCAGGTCGCTGAACGCAATGGTCAACGCCTCTTTCTGCACCGGAACGTCAAACGCGATCATCACCTCTTCATCACGATCGGATGAACTTCCGGAAATCGTACTGCTCCCCGAGCATGTCGTACGAAACACACCGAGTCCGCCGGTCCAGAGATACGGCCGTGCCTCGTCACCGGCAGCGTCAGCATCTTCGGTGGCCGTGTCGTCAACTTTCGTACGGGCCGTCAGAACAAACGGCGCGGTGAATCCATCAATATTGTTGGGACGAATTTCAGGCGCACAAACACTCGTAGAACCTCCTTCAAAGGAGATCTGCTCACCAGAGCACGTCGATGTGGCAGGAAAAGCCGAACCGACGTTGTCGACCTGAATCTGGTACGTTTGATTCGATTGCGGCGTGGTCGTCAGAATGACGGACGTGCCATTGTCTTCCAGGTTCGCATCAACAACAGCAATATCGACATTCGGGTTGCCCGACTCGTCAAGCACACGGTAGTGAACCGTCATCTCAGCGGTGGGCTTGTTCAGCAAGCCACTGAAACTTAAGAGAATTGTCGTGTTGTCGAGGGCGACGGCACTGAGAAGCGACGGCTCTTCGAAACCGGAACCACCAAAAAACAGTGTCTGGCCGGCACCTCCATTAGCGGCACCACCATCAGCGGCACCTCCATCAGCGGCACCTCCATTTTCGCCACCCGCGGTTTCGGTGGTATTGGCAGCAATCTTGTAGATCGCATCAGCCCGTTGCGGGTCAGTGACCAGCCATACGCGACGCGGCGAACCCGCTGCCATCACTTCATTGATTGTCAGTGAATCGCCGTCCACCTCTTCAATGACGTAATTGCCGGGAAGCAAGGCAGCTTCGTTGGTCGGACCTGCCAATGCGACCTCAACATAGTGAGCACTGATGGCTTTCGCGCCCAGAATTTCAGGCATCGACAGGCCTAGCGAACGCTCGCTGACGGCGGCATCACCACAACCGGACGTCGTGGTCAATACCGGAATCGTGCAGGCCAAAAGCGAAAACGAAAGAAGTGCGCGCACACGACGGGCGGTGACCGAACCAAGTCGTACCATGCTGGAATCCCCCTCACTCAATGAACAGGGGAGTCCCGAATGTCTCAACCGGCATGCTCCGCCGCTTGAAATCATGCCCCCTGTTTCATTTGATCGCGGACGTCTGAGCCGGAAGATGCAACCTGAAGTCTCCCGCCGGGCGCGTATGCACCCCTCCGCAAGCTGTGAATAGTAAAGGATTTAGGGCAAGAAAGCAAGGTTCTACGCCAACAGGCGGACATGGCGCAACATAAGCCGGAAACCCGTCATGGGTGGCCCGTCACGCGAGGCCCGTCATGGCTCAGGACAAACGAGTTCCTAGTGAGTGGCGGTGGTCGTTTTCACAGCATCGGGACGTTCCGCAAGCTGAGGCAAGATCGCCAGATCAAGGTACTTCTCTGGCTCATTTTCCCAACGACGGCGGGCGCTGCTGTTAAAGAAGTAGATCTTCTTGCCCTGATACGTTGTGGAAGGATTCTTCGACGTGACGACTCGATCCCGAAAGACCGGGCAAAACGTCTGGACAATGTCACGCTTCGGCCGCTCGACATCGCGAAGCTGCGGAATATCGGCAACCGCAGCATAGCCGTCCGGATTCTGCTCCCATCTGGAAATGCAGGTTTCACAGCAAAGCGCAATTTGACGTCCATCATAAGTAACCACAGGACTTTCGCCGTCAATGAACTCGGAAACCATGATGGGACAGGTTCGCTGCCCCCACGCAACCGGTGATCGATCGTCCACCGGCTTCGCATCACGAGGTGTCGTTGAACTCTTTGTCTGACTGGTCGCCGTCGCGACGGCACGGTCAGTTTCGCCCGACCACTGCGGAGGAAGGACAACCGACTCAACAAGGTTCAGCATATCTTCTTCATGCGCACCACCCATGATCAACAAATGGGATCCAAACGATGCCATACGATGGACGATACGCGGTGAGGTCTTCGTCACCTCTTCCCATTTTCGTTCATCGTCGGAAAGGCGATACAAAGTCCCGTTACCGACACTCAACATCACGCGCCGATCATGGGTACACATGGCCGGAGCGAAACCGGCAAAAGGCCGTCCCGGAATATCGGGGCCCTCGTACCAACGATCCGAACGCGTATCATAGATTTCGACGCGAAGGCTAGGCTTGTTCGTTTCATTAAAACCACCGGCAACATAGATCTTGCCGTCAAGCGTCGTCGCCATTAACGCGCGGCGATAGAAGGGCTGCGACGCACGACGCCAGGTCGGCTCCTTCTCCGCAACATCCATCACGAACATCTCTCGGTGCCACTGAGGTGAACGCCCCTCGCCCATGTCCCATCCGCCGAGCACGTACAATTTCGTTCCGACAGCCACAAGATCATGCGATGATCGCCCGGCGGGCATCGGAGGCAAGTCACGCCACAACATGCTGGCGGGATCGAAAACCTGACACTCACGCAAGGATTCATTCTTGGAAGGCGTCCCCTGCTCGTTGAGCGACGCCATACCGCCGGCACGATAAATCAGCCCATCAATAGCAGCCAGGTTCATACCCTGAACACGCGTCCCCCCAGGCAACGCCTGCCAGTCACCACCGCGTGCAAGGTCGATACGCCAAAATGAACCTGATGAGGATCGCGTATGGTAGACATGCGTAGGCGCCGTATGGCCACCATAAACGTAGAGCCAACCGTCTGCCTCAACCGCACCGAAACTGGCCGCGGCCTCGGGCATCGGCGACCAACTGGATACGGTGATCGCATCATTCGAAATAGAAGAAGATGAGGGCGTCGAAGACGCTGCATCGAAAACAAGTGTTGCATACTGGCGAAGCTGCTCGTAAGCCTCACCTTCATGAGTACCGGGTACATCCAGCCAGTTGCGTGCCCACGCCGCATATCGCCCATCGTCCATCATCGGAGGCGTCATGCCTTGGTCGTTCGTCGACAAAACCTCATTCCGACCATCTGGAAAGACAACGGTAATTTCGGCTCCCGACTTGGGCTGGCCATCAACCAGATAAAGCAGCCGGTGGCCGTTGTCCCCCGTTCCCTTGACCGGAACCAACTCGACCGGAGCACCATCACCTCGGTGCGAATACTGCCCCAACGCCTGACCGACGATCGACTTGGGATAATAGTAAAGACGATGAGGCTTCGATCCGCGTTTCATGACACCCAGATCGGCAAAACCAAAGACCACACGATCACCATTTCCCGGCAAATCGACCTGAAGGCTCCGCTCATCCTTCTTCCGCAGCGGCATCCGACTCGGCTTTCCATCAACGCCTTTCATCCAGAGTTCCAGGCTACCCAGATACTCGACGCTGATGCCATCCTGCGGGTCAAGCGTTTCAGCCATGATCACAACCGCAGATTGGTTGTCCTCCGAAGGCACAATGTAAGCAAAATGAGCGAACGCAGTCGCCGGAAGGAGTGCGAACAAAAAGGCACCTGGCAGCAGAATACGATCCATGGCGATGTTGTTTCCTCTTGAATCGGCCAGCGCAAGCTGGCTGCGGGTCCATGCAGCTACAGTCATCAATCGACCTAATTGAGACTCAGTCTCAACGCCGGCATGCTAGCAACCTGCCATCGTTAGTCAATCCTCTGTTGCATTCAACATGAAGGCAGGCCCACGATAAGGTGAAAAGAAGAACTGGCGCAGCGGACCGCTACAGATGTACCACCTGAAGGTCCCATCGGCTTAAAACCCTAATGACTCAACTGGCAGCAGCAACAGCCGCAGCGGCACGTTGCGCTGCCACCATCGCCTGCAAATCAACGATCAACTTGATCTCACTGATCTGCAGCAGTTCGTCGTCGGCGCGAACACAATCCATGAAGACGAGGTTGGCAGCAATGTTCAAGGCAGCACGCATATCCACCCGTGGGCGCGTCTTGCGAATCTCATCTCGATACTGGATGACTTGCGCAACCAGCGCCTCAGGCTTAACCGTCAGAAACGCCAGTAGCGCAATTTCGTCATAATCCCCCCGACGAATCGTAACCCGCTGAGATTTGAACGCTCGAAGAAGTTCTCCCGCACGGGAAACGGAGAGTTCCGCACGTCCTTTGGCCAGATAAAGAAGGTGCGCACTCGACTGCAACTCATCTCCGCGCGAGAAGCCCTCCGTGTGCATGCCGCCGTATATCTGGTCCAGCTCCTGCAGAATAAGACCGACTGGCTCAGGCTGTAAGGCCAGCATGGCACAGGCCGGCAAGTCCTCAGCAGAAGTCAACCACCACTCGTAGCGCTGCATCTCTCGAAAGATCGCGTGCATACGCTCGACAAGTTCGGCATCGATCTCACGTAAACCCAATCCCGTCCTCAACACGACGACGGATAACAGTTCGTACGTCGAGTCTCGTCGAACACCGGCGGCGCGAAACAAAGAACGGGTATTCTTGAAGGCGCGATGGAACGCTTCCGGTTCGTCGTCATACAACACCAGAACGGCTGCAATGACATACCGAAGCTCACTTCGCAGATCTCCGAACCAGCCGGCCAGGCGTCGAAGGCGCCCGGCGTGCTCATGGATTTCCTTCGCCAGCGGCTTCGGCTCCCCTGCACAATGCACCGCAGCCAACGCCGCATACCGAAAGATCTTTGACGACTCAAACCACCATCGAAGCTGATTGAGTTCAGCAAAAACCGCATGGAAGCGTTCAAGCAAAGACTGCATGGATAGCGCTCAACCTGAAGGGAGAACCGATCACATGAAAGGAGAATCCGTCAGACATTAATGCCGGTGGTACACTTTTGCCACAATCTTCCAACCGCTGTCAAACTTCAACAACGATAAATAATCGGTATAGACGAGCTTGCCATCTTTTCGAAGCTCAACCTTGGCGGACGCCGCGCCACCCGTCACATCCAGCACAGTGACCTTTCCCTCGTATACGGTAGACGCTGGATCAAAGTCGCTCCGAGCACGGCGCTTTTTGATACCATCAATCCACGTCGCGATTTCATAACGTGCAAGCTCTTCACCTTTTGCAGAGAAGATAGCGAAATCCTGATGAAACGAGCGTGCCATGGCATCGGTGTTCTGTTCATTGAAGGCCCCGTTGAAATAACCTTCGTGAATGACTTTGACAACATGAGCTTCCTGCCCACTGTCGTTTCCGGCCTCAACGGCGGGTCCCAGTAGAAAGACCGCAGCCACAGCCACCACTAATACCATTGCCGCCCTTGCCCCTAATCGCAGAATTGACATTTGATTTCCTTTCGTAGGTTCTACCCTGAATTGACTCGGCGAAGTTCACCAACCCTGTGAGTCTACGCGCTATTGATAATCATGGAAACGCGCACACACCTCGTCCCTTTCGACAACTCATGCCGAAGCAACCAGGATAAGAGACTTGCCCACACAACCGCGAAGAGTAGGACCGTTAGCCGTCAAAAAAACGTGGAATGATGGCAAGGCGACAGGTGGTTTGGTCCAGCTTTTCCCGTAAGCCATCTGAAGCCGATTCTTCACAAGTAACGTCAATTCAGGCTGCACCCATCGGGACGACGCCCGTGTTTCTGGTGATAATCCTGATGCCGTTCTTCTGCTTCCCAGAAAATCTCTGCGGGTTCGATGACAGTCGCAAGGCTCTCTTTCGCGAAACGTTCGCTTCCGGCAACCCGTTCGAAAACACTCTCCGCAATAGCCTGCTGCCGTCCATCGCGCGCAAAAATCGCGCTGCGATACTGCCCGCCCGCTTGCCGCTTCTTCCGTTCGCTCGCGACCGGACTGTGCATCGCAAAGAACGCCTCAACAAGTGATGAATAAGACACCTGGTTGGGATCAAAGATCACGCGAACCGCCTCCGCATGCCCGGTATCTCCGCGACAGACGTCCTCGTACGTCGGGTTAACGGTGGTGCCGCCCTGATATCCGCTCGCTGCATCAATCACACCGGGAATGTTCTGAAACCGGTCCTCAATTCCCCAGAAACAACCGGCCGCGAAGTACGCCGTGTCCGTATCCGCCGGCATGGCTCCCCCTGGGAGCGGCGTTGTCTCCGAATAGAACGACATGGCCACTGAATTCAAGCAATAACGCTTGCAAGTCGGCGGCGGACCGTCGTCAAACACATGCCCCAGATGCCCTTCGCAGCGACCACAGATGATCTCCGTCCGCACCATGTCGTGGGATGTGTCCCGACGTTCGAGGATATGATCTCGATCGATGGGCTCGACAAAGCTGGGCCAGCCACTATGCGATTCAAACTTCGCTTTCGACTTGAACAGCGGCAAATCGCAGAGCCGGCAGGTATACACACCGGCGCGACGATTCTTCAGCAGGTTGCCACAGAAACGCGGCTCGGTTCCCTGATTCAAAATCACGTCTCGTTCTTCCGGCGTCAGCCGCGCAGAAAGTTCCGCAAGCCGCGCCGCCGAAAGTGGTCGAATGTCATACCCCATGGATGATATGTTTCGTCGCCGCCTGGGCATCGCTTAGCTCCATGTACGCACCAATCGAAAACGAGCCGTCAATCGGAAGAGTCAGATGCGCCGGGCCTTTGGTCACACGCAACAGTCACGGTGACACCGCACTCCGGACACATTGCTTGCCCATCCCACGCTTGCCCATCCATCGCTTGCCCCTTCGTCATTCCTCGCAGATTGTAGCCGCAACGGGTACACAATGTCTCGTCAAGTACATTGAGTTGCTCAAACACCCATTGCCGCACGGCGGGTCGAGCTTTCCACCACATGAACAGCAGCACCGCGTACAGATCGATGATCAGCACATGAAGCGTCGACATTCCAATTTGACGGCATACCCAACCCGTCATCACGAGTAGAATGACCAGTTGATACCGCGTACCAATCGAATAGGTGAGCGCCTTCCAGGTGATCTGTGATTGCAATTGAGCCGGCAGTCGCTTTGCCTCGGAGATAAAGAGTCTCTTCGACATCAGGGTAGCCAGCAGAACAAAGCCGATCGCGAGCGTGATCAGCGAACTGGCATACAGCAAGCGGGGCGAAATCTGTACAAGTATCATGTAGAGGCGTCTTCTCGAGTGTGTAGCACAGCCGCAAACATGACCATCGTAAGCAGGAGAATGGCCAGACCCCAGAAACTCATGGTAGGAATCGGCGTCGACGGAGCCTGGTACCGTAGAAAGATGATATCGGAGCCCTCACCAATCTCGCTCTGCTGCCCCGCCACGGTCACCCGCCCTCCAGGCTGAACAAGAAGAACAGAAGGAATATCGTTGTTTGCACCTGGTCCGCTCCATTGCGCATCGAAACACCGTTCACCGCTCGCCGTCCAACCGACGGTAACAATGTCTCGACTCTGCGCACCAAGAGTTGTTGCCCCGGTCATGTAGACATTTCCAAGCGAATCAACCGCAAATCCGTAGGCCACATCAATGCTGCCAACTGCATCGAACGAGCGACTCCACACTTCCGTACCATCTTGCCCGTAGGAGCGTGCGTGATAACGATCGAAGAAAGGATGATCATCGATTCCATGGCCGCCGAACACCACACGACCATCGATAGAGAAAGTTACGCCGACCGGCGACATCTGCTCACAGGGATTGGAAGGAATTGTTTTGGTCCACGCCTGATCACCGACGGAGTCATACAGTCGCAGTACCACTTCCTGAACACCACAGAGAGACTCCGGATTCGCTGCCACCGCAACCTGACCCGCAGCATCACAATCCACGTACGTCTTCCCCAAAGGAAGGAACGCGCCGAGAGATCCGGAAAAAACCTCGTCCCATTCAAGCGTCCCCGATCCATCATATTTGAGTACCATGACGCCGTCATTGCTCATCCCACCCACGGCAACACCGAGGCCGCAAGCGGCAATAGAAGTGGGAGAATCTTCGGAGCCCGAAGGTCCATCAAACGTCTCGGACCAGGCGACGTTTCCGCCCGCATCAAGACGGGCAACCAGCGAATCGCCACCAGCCGCTGCAGCAACGTAGATCGTCTGACCTCGCCCTTGCAGCAGCGGAGGAAACGCCTGATTGACGCTGGTTCCGGGAATCACAGTTTCAAAGAGTTCGGTCCCGGCAACATTCCAACCGCGCACAACAACGACGCCATCGGCATCGGACGCGACAACAATCGTCCCATCGTCGAGAACATCAACCGCAGCAGCACTGGAATCGGTCGGCTCGGAAACGGTACCAATCTCCTCGATCGAACCGTCAGCCGAAATCTGCACCAGCACCAACGTCGAATCCGGAAAACCAGACAGATAGTAGACACCGATGACCGTTCCGTCCGGGTGAGCTGCGAGAGCCGGAACGCCGATCGCCCCACCCACCAGAATGGGGGACGCCCACGATTCCGTAATCGTCACACTCTCATCGGCGAAACTGGAACGCGCCACCAAGCCCGAAAAGGACATCGACGAGAATACGAATAAGACCCACAACGGTTTTACGAACAGATCGGAACGATTGTGTTGACGCATCATCCATCCCCCATCATCGAGAAAACAAGCGCTGCTCGCCGAAGACAATCGACGCGCCGTGTCACCCAAGAGGCACAGAAGCTTGACTCTCCTACGCTACCAAGGTTAGGACAGAAATGACAAGGAATTGTTCCGTCAGATTCACGAGCCGCGTCCACCTGGGCAGGCCCGACGGCCGTGGGTCCACCCCATCAACATGAGGACCTACAACGCGTCACCGATATCACCCTGCAGCATGCCCTCGAACATGCCACGGACGCGCTGCCGGAGACTCTTTTCAGGGCTGTTGGCGAGAATCTCGTCTTCCTCGCGTAGCATGGCATGATCAATTCGCCGCAACCGGTCCCGCTGCCCCTGATCAACGCTGGCCGGCGGCCCCTTGCGCGTCAGCAGCTCGTACAAATCAATCACATTGTTCCAGCATTCGACCGCAACTTGTCGCTCAACTTTCAGATACGCCAGCCGAGCCTCCGCACCGCGTCGCTGCGCATCGCGCTGCACTCGCGTCATTCGTCGAAAGCCAAAGAAAAGCCGAAGGAAACTGATGGCCAGGGCGATGGCCGCACCGATCGCACCGGAAATCAGGCGCGCCGCCTGTGTACGAGGAGCTTCCTCCGATCCCGAAAAAGGAACCAACAGGTAAATTCCAATGAAAGCAAGCAACGCAAACAGGACGGTTTTGACGAACGCACCAAGAGAAATCATCGCACCAAACGACGTAAGATTCGTCTTGAAAAGATCAGCCTCGCGCTCCGCACGCCTTGAAGCACGCCGACCGACCAACGCCGCTTCAGCCATACTCTGTCCGGCCTGCAACGAAATCTCTTCGTAACGCTGCAGATACTGCGTAATCTTCACATCGTCGCGAAAACGTTCCTTCAGCTTGCGAACATATTGCGTACGCTCCTCAACCAAGCGCTCCGCTGCAATCTCATCGCGCTGTTTGACAAAGGGGCGCTCTTTTTCATCAAGCGATTTCTCGACCGACTCGACACCACGATCCATCGCAAGCGTAACTTGCTCGTAGTAGGCCATTTTGAGGACGCCAAGCTTACCGAGAATCCAAAGCGTCCAACGCATGGCAACGAGGAGGAAGAGCGACGAAAGGGCCTCGACCTGCATCGCACGCCGATGAATGAGCTCGGTCAACTCATCATGCGTCTCGCGGCGCTGAACCTCCTGTTCGTCACGGCTGCTCTTGCGACGATCCATCAACTCCAGAATCATCCAAAGCTGCCCGAGCTCAAAAACCCCGTTGGGTGGCAGCAACTCCAGGACGTCGGCTACCGCAGAACTCGCGCTGGAACTGGCACCTCCAGCGTTCGATTGATCGTCGGAATCAGAATGTGGACGAGACTTGGACACGCTCGACGCTCAACCGGAACTACTTGATTTCTCGCGGCGACTCACCAAGATCTGCGTCGTGATCATCCGAGACGAAATCGTCTTCATGATCAGCCATCTCAGCAGCCGCTTCTGCGGCCATGAGTTCCGCACGATCAGCGGGGACCGTCGTCACCTTGCCCGAGTAACTCAAAATGTCGAGCACGCGTGCGTGCTTACCTCGAAAGAAGGGGAACCAGGGAATGCGATAAAGATTCACGACGCGGTCCAGGCGAAAAATCTCTTTACCCGTTCTGGTCTTGATCGCCAACGACCCGATGCCGGCAAGAAAAGTCTCCGCATAATCGACGGGCTCCGTTTCCGTCTTGAGACCAATCAAGTCATACCGTTCCGTTTTCGCGCCGAGCCTCGACACGTACATGCCATTCTCATCCAAGCGCACACGAAGATGCGTTCGGCTCCAGACAAAATTGACAAGCCACACAATCGCGAAAACAAGCGCCAGCACAAACCAGGCACCGGCATTAACCTCAGGCTTTAACGCCCCTAGCTGCCGACCGATCCACTGAAACGGCTGGATGATGCCGGCAAGCTCCAAAGCCGCCGGAATGCCGACAAAGGTCCCTGCCAGACCGAACACCAGGAAGAAACGCTTCTGCGTTAAATTGAAGCGGAGAGCGATGTACCAGAAAATTCCGGTCGACAGGCCGATCCAGAACAGCATGTGAAGTGAAACCGGTGCCCAACTCTTCTCCAGCTGCTGCGGAAGCGCCAGAAGAGTCAACAACACAAATACGACGGCCGGGAACCCCGCAAGAATACCGGGCTTGTGATCATGAAGATGAATCGCTCGCGGACCATCCAAAGGACGGGATGACTCTCCGCGCGCACTTCCCACCTCGTTACGGTCCGCTTGCTCGGTAGCTTTTGTCGTGCCGGCAGCGCTCTGGTCTGCCGGTTTTTCTCCTGGGCGATTGGAGTCTGTCATGATCTTGTACTCATCATGGCCATCCAGCCATCGCAGGCCGGGGGATCGATTTCACTCACGTTCCCCTATTCTAACCGGAACCGAAGCCGCGGCTACTCCGCCTCACTAATGTCGCGTATGCCAAATACCCTGAACTCCGAAAAGCCGCCGCAAGACGAATCTTGGTGACTGACCAGCGTCAAGACAACAGAACGCCCTTCCACGCCATCCGGAACCGCAACATCGAGGTCAACACGAAAACCCGACATAGGTAGCGAGCCGCTATCGAATACCACAGTCGCCCCATCAACGGCAAACACCCTGACCTGAACACTCGCAAAGCCGAATCCACCGCCACCCTCAAACGTCTCGGGGTCCGTTTCAATCCGTGTGATGCTGGTATTTCTAAGTTCACCGAATGTCCATGTAAAAACTTCACTGTCGTTATCAGGACCGCCGCCCCCACGCCCGTCGGAGAACCAGTTGGTACTGGTCAAACCATCACCCGCACGACTCTCCCGGAAATCGTCACGGTCTTCAAAGACAGACGAACTCGACAACGAACCCAACCCCGTAATGTTGGTCACCACCGAACAGTCCGGATCCACCGGCTCGCAGTTGGAAACACACGTAGCGGTCGCGTCAGCCGCACACAACGCGCAGTCGGGGTCCTCTCCGGCACAATCCTGTTCACAGAAGTCGTCGGTCGGGCAGCTTTCCGAACCCGGGCAATCCGGATCGGTGGGCGTACAACCTTCAATACACACTTCGTCGGCAGCTCCGCAGAATGAACAATCGTCATCCGTTGTAGGACATGCCAGTCCGTTGGCACTCGTGTCGCACCGATCATCGTCGTCACAACAGGCCGAGAGTCGATCGCAGAACAACAGGTTGGTACAGTCCGGATCAGGTCCGTTACAACGTTGAATGTCACAGATCTGATCCCCCTCACAACAAAACTCCTTCGCAGCACAAAGCTCTGCGTTGCTGCAGTCAGGATCAGGCTCTGTATCAGGGCAGTTCACATTGCACGTTCCATTCGAGGAACAATCCTCAGGTTCGACAGGCTCCGGATCATCGGACGAAGTACATGGATTGTCGTCCAGTTCAAACACCGCCGTATTCCAATCCTGACAGAACTCCCGTTGTGCCTGGAGCGCCCGATCAACGCGCCCCTGAATGATCACGCGCGGAATGACAATGAGATCGTCCTCAATCATATCAACGACATCATCCAGGAAGAGCTCCGTGTATAACTCCGCCAACGCGCACGCGTTCGTAATCTGACAGAACGTCGTCAGATCGAGCGATTCAAAATCATCCAGATCGCGCGAATGCGGGGAAGCCGGTTTGATACCACCCTCCGCCAAGAGCAACACCGCGTACTTCGTACGCTCCAGAAGTCCCTCTTCGATGAAACTCCCTGCCGTCAGCGCATCGCGAAGTGTCGGGTAGGCATCAAGTGAAACCGTCACAGACAATTGCCCCAACTCAGGATCGTCGATCTCAACCATCAGGTCGCCGGACTCATCGCTGCTGATAGCAAACGTGCCGCCATCGTCAGTCGTCAAAACCGACAATTCACCCTCATCGTCAACCACGAACCCACCCAGTTCCGCTGAATTGATCTCTGTCCCGTCATCCGTCGACCGACTCGCCAGCGCAAAGTCCGCCTCGGCCGTGGTAAAGGTTCCAATGGAACCATCAGTTCCAGGTGTGAACACCGCCGAAGCGTCATCTGCGACGCCTCCCCCTTCTGGACAACCGCCGACAAAGGCACAACAAATCACCAGCAACCCTGAGATCAACGTTCGAACCATGGTCTGTCTCTTCTTTCAACTACCATCGCGAATCCATGCAGAACCAATGTCCTGATACTGCGACATTGTCATTTCGATCGATCAAGCAAACAAGCACCAGTCGGTTGTCGGGGACGGATGTGTGCGCACAGACGCGATGGCAAACCATGTGAAATGTGAGCCGGTGTGTCACACACCACCTCTAACACATCATCCTACTGATACTTGCGAGATCCTCCGCAAGCACCTCTATGAAAAATCACAGCTGAAAGAATTGCAAGGGTAGGTTGATCGCTGCGCCATCTGGTTGACACCACAAGACGACCGATGCTGGCCATGCGCAGGCGTCTGCGGTAAACCTATGATGACGGGCAACAAAAAGGAGTAGCCGTCACACCCCGCATCGGCATGGACATTCTGTCCTGCTTGCGGTCGGTCAGGTTATCAAAAAGGCAAGTTTCAACTAAGGAGAGAGAGTCATGAAGAAGGCAGGAAGTTCACTATTCATGCTTGCCATCATCGGAGTTATGGCAACCGGATGCGCTTCAAAGTACGTAGGCACCTGGCAAAGCATAGACGATGAAGCCAGCAATTTCAGCATCGGTGGCATGACACTTGCCCCGGATGGAACCTACACCGCATTCGCCAACTACGGTGGCACCAGTCGTGGATT
>JBMYUM010000017.1:0-4999 GCA_049605375.1 Phycisphaerae bacterium
AGGCGCCATAAAGCGCATCAATACTCCGGAAGGTGAGCAGCTCTGAAATACTGTCATGGACCGTGACATGGTCGCCGTCTTCGGACTTGGTGATGTAACCGAAAGCTGCAAGGTTGTCGGTCATGTAATTGAGTTCGTCCTGAAACTTCGTGATCCGTTTTTCGTCTGCGAAACGTCGCTTCAGGAATTCACGGACCTCACCCAGTGCGCCATGCTTGGCCAACAGGTAAATCAGAAACTGGTACGGAATCATGCGGCGGCTTACCAGTTTCGCCGGGCCGGCCTTGATCAACGTTTGGAATTGGCCGTCCGTCCAATACTGTTCTGTCTTTCGCCGCGTTGGCTTCTTTCTTTCGAGGTCTTTTCGTGCCCGCAGGATCTTCGGGTCCTTGTCCTTGGGGTCGATCTGATCGTACTTTTTCTTCCACTTGTGGATTTTGACGTCATCTTCGTGCGCCAAAGCGAAGACATGACCCTGAGTATCAAACTGAGGTCGGCCCGCACGCCCGAACATCTGGTGGGCCGCCGAAGCGGGGATCAGTTTCTTGTCGTTTCGTGGTCCCTTGAGAAGTGTGCTCAGCACGACCGATCGGGCCGGCAGGTTGATCCCGGCCGCGAGTGTTTCGGTGCACACCACAAATGGAATCAACTTTTCCAGAAAGAGCTTTTCGACGACATGCTTGTACTTCGGCAGCACGCCTGCGTGATGCACACCGACGCCGCAGATCAGCATCTGGCGCAGTTTCGGGCCGATGCCGTCGGCAAACGTATCTTTGTCCAGGTGCTTCTCAATTTCGGCACGGGTGGCCTGATCCGTGAGCTTGATGCCCTTGAGTCGTTCCGCCACTTCCCAGCATTCGTCCCGATGAAAGCAGAATACCAGTGCCGGAACGCGATTATTCTGATCGTCCTCAGCCACCATCGTCGGCAGGTGCTCAGCCATCAGGTGATCTTCGACCCAGTGGAATTCGAGCGGTACCTTTCGCTCATCGGTTGTGACGAGCTGGACATTGCGCTCGTGTTCTTTTTTCAGCCAGTAAGCGAACTCACTGGCGTTGCCAACCGTGGCCGACAGCAGCATAAGACGGACATTCGCGGGGAGCATGGCGAGGGAGAGTTCCCACACGATGCCACGATCGAAGTCGTTGAAGTAGTGGAATTCGTCCATGACCACGCCCGAGACGTCGTCAAAATTCTCGTCACCGGAGAGGAGATGGTTCAGAAGAATCTCGGCCACCACGACGCGGACGGGAGCATCTGGATTGACGCGGCGGTTGCCGGTCACGAGGCCGATGTCGTCGCGGTTGAATCCCCACGTTTCAGCCTGATCCTGAAACTCGCGGAATTTCTGGTCCGTCAGTGCGATGAGCGGCGTGGTGTAATAGAGACGGGTGCCGCTGGCGAGCGCCTCATAAATGGCTGACTCGGCAATCAACGTCTTGCCCATGCCCGTTGGAGCGGCGACGAGAATACCACCCTCACATTCAAACCATGCCAGAAGCGCTTCCTCCTGGAACGGATAAGGGTCGAAGGGAAGGGTCTCGAGAAACCGGTCGCACAATTCTGCTCTGTCCATGGATGCAGAATACAGGCTGGCCATGAATTCTGCGAGACGGCCTTCGAATCGGCCGGATTGAATTTGTCGTGCTCAAGCCGGGGCTTCGCAGGTAGTTCAGCACGGGGTGACCGGGAATTCGACGATTGGCTGGACGATTGCCCATTGCATCACCTGACTGGGTGCATAGAGTGATTACTGGTTTGCAGCCACTGCGGAGTGGGGAAAACCATGAAGTCTGCTTGAATTGGAGAGACGAGCATGAAAGTCAGCATCAAGTATTGCGTGCAATGAGACTACTATCCGAAAGCCGCCAGTTTGGCGGAAGCGATCAAGTCCGCGTATTCGGTTGATGCGGAGCTCATCGAAGGTAAGGGTGGCGTTTTCGACGTGCATGTCGACGGCGATCAGATTTGGGATAAGCACGACGTGGGGCGCTTTCCGGAAGACAACGAAATCCTGGACAAAATGAAGTCGTATGCCGGTTAAGAGAGCATCTCCGGAACGAAGATCGTGATCAATTTCGCAGAAGGGAATGAGATGGGCGGCAGCATAACCTGGTTTGGGCATTCTACCATGCGTTTGGCTTTGCCGGATGGTCGGGTGATCATGATTGACCCCTGGTTGACCGACAATCCCGCATGTCCCGACGATCTCAAGACGGTCGACCGATGTGACATGATCTTCCTGACACATGGTCACTTCGATCACATCGGTGACGTGGGGGCATTGGTCAAGGCCCACAATCCTGTCGTCGTCGGCAATTTCGAATTGTGCGCGGCGCTAACGAAAACGGTGGGGGATGCGAACTACTCGCCCATGAATACGGGCGGTACGCAAGTTGTTGATGGTGTGCGTGTTTCCCTTACCCAGGCGCTGCATTCGTCAGGCGTCGATACGCCGCAAGGGCCGATGTACGCCGGAATGCCCAATGGTCTGGTGATTCAGGCGGATGATGTATGTTCCGTATATCATGCCGGCGATACGGACGTATTTTCTGACATGGCGCTGATCAAGGCGATCTATCAGCCGACCGTAGCGATCCTTCCGATCGGTGACTTGTTTACGATGGGAGCCAAGGGTGCCGCGATCGCAGCCGATCTGCTTGAACCGGCGTGTGTCATTCCCGTTCACTACAAGACGTTTCCGATCTTGGCACAGTCAGCGGACGAGTTCCACGCGGCGTTATCAGATGGGATGAAGTCTCGACTTCTCGTCGCTGACATTGGAAAGCCCCTGACATGGGATAAGGACGGTGTCAGGGGTTGATGAAGCTTCTTGCGTCGTGCTCGCCCAGTCGTGGAGTTGAACTGGCCCGGTCGTCGAGTGGAGCTGGCCGGGTGTGTAACTATTTGCCTTCGGAATGCTTCTCTTTCTGATTCTTGGGGTGTGTGATCCGACCGGACAGCACGCCCCCATACCCTTTTCCAAACCAGGTGCCGGCGTAGTATCCGCCGTACACCATCACGCGTGCCGAATAAGTACCAATCAACGGGACGGGTAGATCATCGACGGTGATGATAGGCGTGTCGCCCGCCCAAACCACACGCACGAGGACGGGCACTTCCACATCCTTGTCGGCGTACTGGATTCTGGCGGTGATGATCCAGTAGTCGTCCGCGCCTTTTTCGACCTTGCTGATCGTGTACTTTTCCGGTCGAGGGTCTGTCAACGGGCTTTCACCCTTGATCGGATCCCCCATGGTCATCTGCCAGGTACCCTCGAGAATCGCACCATTGAGCATCGTACGGAACAGATTCTGCTGTTTCTCCGTCGGACGATTGCTTTGTTGCGGCGGCGCTTTGTCATCAGCGGCAACGGTCACCGCGGAAGGGGAGGCGACCAACAAGACACCCATGAGCATCTGACACGCACGGCGGAACTTGGACGATTGCATACTTGGTTGCCCCCTTGGGAATGAAGCTTATCGTTGGTGAGGTATTACACGTTTTGAGATTCGTTCCGGAGCGCCGACCGGAGTATGGCAAGCGTATCATTCGTTCCTAAGCTGTCTTTCCCAAATCCCTGCAGGGCGCCTTCGCTGACGGCGGCTGCCTGGGCATCTTCGAAATTGCTCACCAGCATGACCGGAACGTTCGCTGCCTTCGCATCTGCCTTGATTTCGCGGATGACGTCAAGACCCTCACTGTGATCACGGTCGAGCAGACGGTTCACCAGGACGAGGTCGTAAGCCTCCCCCGTGACTTTGGCGAGCGCTTCGGTTCGATCATGGGCCCGGTCGACAGAAGCGTTGAAATGTTCTTCTACCAAACGTGAGATATTGCCGTGGTCAAGATCGCATTGTCCAACATCGAGGACCCTGAACTGTGTTCCCGAATTTCCGCTCATCATTTGTCCTTTCAAACTTGTGAGGATGCATCGTCGCACGACTATAACGCACAAGCTTGCCCCGTTATTCGCCTTACCTCAATTTCCTGACCATCATATTCGTGGTTCCTGGGGGCGTAAATCGGCAAAAGCGCTTGCCCGAAATGCCGCCTACCGGTAAAGAACCTAGGCTATCGTGCAGGGGAGCAGATGTTCAGGTTCGCTCTCCTGAGAACGTGCGGTGAAGCTGGCATTGTTGACGTCAGACTCAAGACAGGGATCTTCCATGAACACGTGTTGTCGACGCCTGGTTGCCGGACTGGCTGGACTGCTGGCCGCGTTGACCGTGACGGTTGCCGTCGAGGCGCAGAATATGGAAGACGTCGAAATCACGACGCATCACGTGGCGGGACCGGTCTTTATGCTGACCGGACGCGGCGGAAACATCGGCGTCAGCGCCGGTGATGATGGCCTGTTGATGATTGACGATCAGTTTGAACCTCTGGCAGAAAAGATTCGAACTGCCTTGAATCAAATCAAGGCCAGGACCAAGGCGCCGGAAGGGCTCCGATTCGTATTGAACACACACTGGCATGGTGATCACACCGGTGGGAACCCGATATTCGGGCAGGAAGCCCTGTTGATGGCCCATGAGAACGTCCGGCTTCGGTTGTCGACGGAACAGATCGTCAGGGGGGAACCTCGTGGACCACTACCGGTGACGGGTTGGCCTGTTGTCACATTCGAAGAGGGGCTTCATATCCATTTCAACGGTGAGCGTCTGGATGTGGTGCACTATCCATCGGGGCATACCGACGGCGACTGTGTGATCTACTTCCCCGTATCCAACGTTGTGCACACCGGTGATCTGTTTTTCTCCGGGCGGTTCCCCTACGTTGATCTTGAGCATGGTGGCGATGTGGAGGGCCTGATCAAAAACGTGGACGAGATACTGGAGCGGGTCAAACCTGATACCAAGATCATTCCAGGTCACGGCCCGTTATCGACTGTCGAAGATTTGAAGGAATATCGTCGGGTCTTGACTGAAACGACGACATACATACGCAAGCGGGTTCGAGGGAACCTCGAATTGGAAGAGATGAAAAAGCGCGGTTT
>JBMYUM010000017.1:5009-12609 GCA_049605375.1 Phycisphaerae bacterium
AAGAAATTTGCCTCATGGGGCGAAGGATTCATCTCGACCGAGCGTTGGATCGAAACTGTATACAAGAGCTTACGCCGCAAGCCGAAGCCCTGAGGCACGTCCGGTTATTCCGGCTACGTCGGTTCGCGGATCACGATCACCAGGAAAGGAGTTTACCGATGCGATTGATCAAGCAAGGCTGCGTGATGCTGGGCGTGATTCTGCTGACCTCGGCAGGATGCAGCGGATTGAAGGGAATGGTGCAAGACCAGGAGTCAGGTGCCGGCGTGGCGCACGCGCACCTGATTTTCCGTCCGGTTGATGGCGACGAAGCCAAACACACGCACTCGGACTACTCGGGCGGTTATCACATTGACCTTCCTGAAGGGCAGTACAACGTTGAAGTGAGCGCGCCGGGCTACAAGAATTACGAGTCACCGGTACCGGCGGCTGTCGTTGGCAATGGCCATGATGTCAACGACGTATTCATTCAGAAAGACGCCGAGTAACGAGCCACACGAAGCCGGCTCGGCGTATCACGAGTGAGGTACCGGGCGCGGATCGACGCAGATTTTTGCGTGTGACCAGAACCCCATCGGAGCCATGAGCTCGGTTGGGGTTTTTTGCGCGCTACCCGCCGCATCATGCATGGTCGTCATGTTCGGAAGGAAAAGGGGGAAGTTCCACTTCGATGTCACAGTGCGGGCAACGAACGATGCTCCCTGCCTCGTCCGCCTCATACCAGAGTTGCTCTTCGCATCCTCCGCAAATCGCTTCGGCGCCGCTGCCCGCGTCTTCCTGATCCGCCATTCGGTCATCCGCATCTGGTTGTTGCGGCCCGACCTGCTGCAGGAATTGGATGGCCTCTTCCGCTTCTTCCTCAGTTGGAACGAGCACCGGGAACATGCCCGCGCGAACATCCGATGAGAACGGAGAGATGGTTCCCATGGCAATAGCGTTTCGGTCTTTCACAATGGCATGAAAGCCGTTTGCCTGCAGAACTGCGGCAACGATATCGGCTTCGGATAGCGTCTGAGCTCTGAATACGCAGATCATAGGAGTGAGAGTCCGGTCTTGGCCGCCTGTGTTCATGGAGGGGTAGGCGTCGAATCCGCGTCACGGCGGCTCTTCGAATGACAATACCCTGTAAGAAAAAGGCCGAACGGCTGTTGGAAAACAAGCCGATCGGCCTTTGTCATTTGACGCGAACGAAAGCGATCACAATGCATGATACATTGCGATCGATCCGTTTCCTGATGTTACTGGCAAGGCAACGTGCACGGGAAATCGTCACCCCTGAACGCGCCCACCGCAAGGTTGACGTCGGCCAGGTTGGCGATTCCGTTCGTGGTACACGGTTCGATATCCGTGCTTTCGAGCGTCACAAGTTCCCAGTTCTGCTGGAAACCAAGGACGACCAGCAGGACATCCTCAAAGTTGGCAACACCGTTCTGGTTGGCGTCTGCCCATTGCCATGTTTCCGTGCTGGCGGCTGGTGATGCGACCAGGCCGCTGGTGACGGCGGTGACCGAATAGGAGGTACCAGGCACAATCGATTCATCAGCGATCATGACCGTTCCCCACTCCGCCGACGTCTGGTAGACCGGCGTGTCGGTGAGGGTGCCTGTGGCGTCAACAAACTTATTGACACAGGCGTACGTTGCCGACGTCACCTGAAGCGCCACCGGTCGCAAATCGGATGCCGGCGTGATTGACAGATAACGCGATCCCATCGCTTCGACGACGGGTGGGCTCAAGGGCGATTCACATTCGGGGCCGTCAACGGTCAACAGGTAGTTACCGACAGAATTACTGTAACCGGTCACGCGGATGTAGTAGTCCTGACCGGCGGTCACATTGATCGTGACGCTCGATTGAACGCTGCACGAGTCGTCGTTGCATGCCAGTTGTTGACTGTTGACGCCGGGACAACTGTCGTGGATGGCAAGAACGGTATCGTAGTTCGAGCCGCAGAGGTCTGCCGTCATCGAACCACTTGATGTTGGGCTGTAGACATACCACTTGTCCGGACTCGAACCCGATATGCCGCAGCTCGAAAATCCATCATTGGTTGCGCCGACAGTTGTACCCGAGATATTCGTGACGTTGCAGATTGGCGTTGCGCCTTCACATGAATCAGAGCTGCACTGCGGATTCGCTTCGCACTCATCCGGAATATCATTTCCGTTGCAGTCGCTGGTGTCTTCACAGAAGTCGTCAAGACCGTTGTTGTTGCAGTCGTTGCAGCCGTTGCCATCGCACGGCGGAATCGTTGGCTGGAAATCGCAAGCCCCCGTCGCTTCGATGCAGTCGTCAGCGGTGCAGGGATTGTCGTCGTCACAATCGGCATCATTTACGCATTCGCCGCACAGGCCACCGCTGGCGGTCGCGCCATTGCCTGAATCCGTCGCGTCTTCACGGCCGGAGCGGGTCAGGACTTGTGCGAAGTCCTGGATACGGGTGTAGAGACAGTCGCCGGTATCGAAACCGCTGCAGACGCGAGCCAGCATGCGTTGATCAAGGCAATCAATCCGCATCATGTCGAAAGCATCGGCGCCCATTCCTGCGCCCCGCATTTCACCAAGAAGTGCTGAGATTGCGGCATTACCGGTCTGGATTCGACAGAAGTCATCAGACAGATCGAGGATTTGCATGTCTTCGCTCTGAAAGCCTTCGAATCCCGGGAAGACCACCGACTTCTCACCCAATGTGAGGATCATCAACTCAACAACGACCTTACCGGTACGGTTTGCTGACTTTTCGTCACTCCACGGCATGTTGCGGATCTGTGCGACCAATTCCGGTAATGGCGAGCCGCCACCCTGTGCAGCCGAAACCGTAAACGCTTCGCCCCAAAGCGCGACGGCCTCCATCAGCATTGACGGCTCTTCGAAACTGAAGATTTGCGTCTGTGCGTTTCCGGTGCAGATACCGTCGCACTGGCCCCAGTCATTGAACACGTCCTGGCAGCCCGCACCAACACTGCCGAATGGCTTTGGCTGGCGCCAAAAGCATGAGTCTTCGATACTCAAGTTCCCATAGTCGCAAAACTGGCCTGGATTGCAGTCACCGCTGAAGTAGCAGTCACATGGGCAAGTCTGTGCATTGGCTGTACCAACAACAGCCAAACAGCCAGCCAGGCTGGCCAAAACGATGGTCATACGTTGCATAATTGTCCTCCCCGGTGTTTGGCGCATGTGCCACACGATCTCTCGTCGTCGCGTATATCCTACCGTGAACCGCGTGCACTCTTGATCCATACCGCCGTCACGGCAGTTTCAGAGGCATACAACCCGGGCCCAGACGAGGCCTCGGAGTTGAATTGGCGCACAGATTCAAGGGAAATACGTGGGCAGAAGCGCCCTATTCTCCAAGTTATCAGCCTACCCGATGACCATGGCAAAGGCAACGATTAAAGACTTGCTGAAGATTACGGATGCAGACTTGAGGCCAGACGAGTGGGATAGCCCTTGGGAACGCGTCGTACGCGGCTCACGAAGAAAGGCGCACAAAGAAAGGCGCACAAAAGCGTCCAATGGACTTGCGCCTCACCAACGAACGTTGAACGATGCTATTCCGCCCGCCATGCCATCATGACCGCTGTGCCATCTCGACCGCCATGCCATCTGGCGGGTCACGCCATCTGGCGCGTCACCCCATGCCGAGGAGCTGGCAGCGGGATGCGGAAGCGGCTGGCAAGGCCAGACGAACTAACCTTCCGACGAAGATTCGCCTTCAGCCTCGGCCGGCTTGTTCTTGTTCTGCTTCTTCTCGCGATGCTCACGAGTGCTCTTGGCGGCCTCTTCCCAGAGCTTGTAGGCTTCTTCGCGATTCCCGCGCTTGTACTCAATGGCGGCGTTGATTTTCTGGCGGCGGAACGCCTTGTTCGGCCTCGGCATTGTTGAATACTCCGAAAAGCTTCAAGCCGGCACAAATTCACGTTTACGTGCCGGAGAGTCGTTATTCGCTGTCAAAATAGCGCTTCGTGCACCCGAAAAAGTTGTGCACGGCCACGGTATTGCAAGACGATTCAATGGCGAAATTCGGCCCGGAATCGGGTTTCTCACTACCGCGAGCCGCGTAGTCTACGCCAACCCGGCTTTTTTGCCAAGTTCTATCTCACAGACGCTGACCCGCCCCGGTCAGGCGCCCCGGCGGAAATGTCGTTGACCGTGCACTGATTGCCTCGATAGGATACGGCAGCAAAGCATATGCACGAACAACACGAACAACCAAAAATTCTCACCAAGCAACAGTTTCTCGGCAAGCTCAGCAAGGGGCTCGATGTCCGTGACAAGGCTGATGCCAGCACGGAAGACTTGGAGCGCGCAACGCTGGTTTCAGTTCTTTTGCCTGATACCACCGCCGATCTCAATGATCCGCTCGGCGAGCTCAAATCACTGGCTGAATCCGCCGGAACCGTGGTCGTTGATTCCATGGTTCAGAAACGCACAGGTTTGACGCCATCGCATGCCCTGGGCAAGGGGAAGCTGGAAGAGCTGCGGGCGCGTTTGGAAGATGGGCAAGCTGACGTCGTGATTTTCGACAATCAGCTTTCCACCCGGCAAATTCGTGGTCTTGAGAAAGCGCTCAACGTCAAAGTGATCGATCGCAGTGAGCTGATTCTCGATATTTTCGCGGCCCGGGCCACCACACGTGAAGCACAGCTGCAGGTCGAGTTAGCACAGCTGGAATACACCGCACCCCGATTGCGTGGTCTCTGGACACACCTCGAACGTATAGCCGGAGCCGGCGGTGGTACGGCAGCAGGCAAAGTCGGCGGTGTCGGAACCAGGGGGCCTGGTGAGCGACAGATCGAAATCGACCGTCGTATCGTGAAAGACCGCATCAGTTATCTGAAGCGTGAGATTGAGAAAATTGATCAGCGAAAACAGCGGGAGGTGAACTCTCGCAGCGATCAATTCACCGTCGCCATGGTCGGTTATACGAACTCGGGCAAGACGACCTTGCTGAATCGCATGACCGATACGACCCGCTACGCCGCAGATCAGCTTTTCGCCACGCTGGATACCAAGACAGCCCGGTGGGATCTCGGTGAAGGGCGGTCGGTCCTGTTAAGCGATACGGTCGGCTTTGTTCGCGATATTCCGCCTGGTTTGGTGGCGTCGTTTCGCGCGACCCTGGAAGAAACGATCCACGCTGACTTGCTGCTTCATGTGGTGGACGCTTCATCGAGTCGGTCATGGCATCAGATGCAGACCGTGGATGGCGTTCTCAAGACGCTGGGATGCGAACAGATCCCGCAGATTACGGTCTTGAACAAGATGGACAAGGCGGATGATACGTCGACGGTCGAGCTTCTCGCCCGATACCGCGGCAAGACAATCGAGGTTTCGGCTCTCACCGGTGACGGTCTGGACGATCTGGTGGCTGCCGTTACCCGTAGAATGACCGCCGACAGTCTCGAAGTGACCGTGATCATTCCCCATGAGGAAGGGAAACTTCGGTCGGATTTGGCGCGTCTTGCTGATGTTCTTGATACCCGTTACGTGAAAGACGGAACGGAGATGGACATCTGTATGAGTCGGGCTCCCTTCATGCAATTGCGTCGCCGGTATCCATCCATGCGCATCATTCGGGGCAACGTCGACGCGCTCGAACCGGAAGAGTTTTGAGGTTGCCGTTACCGTATGACCTCTTCGCGCCATCCAGTGATTCCAACCGAACGAATGGCATACCGTTTTCTCCTTGCTGTACCGGTGCGAGCCGTCACTGCGATGGTCTGTTTGCCGTTCGTGATCGTCGTGGCCATAGCCGGTTTGACTGCCTTGGGTATGACCGGCGCCCGTGCCGGTCAACCAGCGATGAAGCAGCCACGCGAGGCAGTCGATGGACCATCTGCGACCATCAAGCTGAAGACCGGTGGGTTGTTGCAGGTACGCATTGTTGATCATGATGACGAGGCGGTTGCGGTCCTGTGGGGTGAGACGCTGCTGGCTCTCGCCTGGAACGAGCTCGCCATGCCATCAGCCTACCAGGCATTTCGCAAGGCCAACTACGCGGACACCGGTGAGAACGATTCGGAAGCGGCCATGCGCGTGGGCGAATTCTGCCTTCGCCGGAATCGACTTGATCTCGCCAATCGTGCGTTCGCGCGGGCCGTGCGAATCGATCCATCACATCAACAACGGACGGTCGAGCTCGTTCGACAGTTTCGAGAGAGACGACGGAACTCGGCAAAGTTGCCCGGAAGCCGTACGAAGGGGCAAGTGGCAACGGAAGAAGCGAAGAAGCCCCAGGACGCGGTAGAGATCAAGGGACTCAGCGGGCTGGCCGCGCTGCCGCCGACAGCGTTCGGACTGACCGAAGGCGCTACCCTGGATGACAATGGGCGACGCCGTGCCATGAACCTGTACCGAGAATTCGGTGAATCCGTCAGAAACAAGATCTACGATGATCTATTCCTCATGGAGACCCGGCATTTCTTGATCTACACCGATTGGCCTGCTCCATTTCGGGATCAGCTCGGCGAGCAGTGCGAAGCCATGTTCGAATCGCTGGCCCGTCGTTTTGGCGTTTCCACCGATTCGTCCTTCTTCCTGGCCAAATGCCCGGTGTTTTGCTGGAGCGCAACGTCCCGGTTTCAACGCTTCGCCCGCGCCTACGACGGATTTGATGGTCGATCATCGTTGGGCTACACACGGTCGGTGGCTGCAAGCGGGCACGTACACATGTCCCTGCTGACACAGGGATTCACCCCGGATGATCTGGACCGGTTTGCCGGGACACTGGTTCACGAGGGGACCCACGCGTTCCTGCATCGATTGGAGTCCACTCGTTTGATCCCGCACTGGGTCAACGAGGGAATGGCCGAATTTGTGGCTGAAGAGGTGCTCGGATCGCGGTATGAGGCGGCTGAGAAGGCGGAATTGCTCGCAAAGCAATTTGTCAGGTTCGATTGGCCGATAACTTCCATGCTGGCCCGGACGGGTCCGATAGCGGTGCACGAGTATCCGCTCGCGCACAGCTTGATTCAGTTTCTGGCGTCGCGCGGCACGGGAAAGCTTGGGGATTTCATTCGCCATCTGAAGGCCGGCATGCCGGTGGCCGAAGCGCTCCCGGCGACGTTTGACGGGCTGACGATGGCGCAATTGGAACCAGCCTGGCGGGATTGGGTTCGTGACCGTCATGACGATCTCGGGGGAACCGTACTGCCCTGGAAGTCAAAAGGCCCGTAAAGAAATGAGATCCCGGCAGGTCGTTTGAAGACGTGAACAGGTACGCCTGTTGCGTGGGAAAGCTGTATGTCCGATCGTTCGTCCAACCGTCACATCTTCACTGTCGTTCGCATCTTGATTTGCGTCGCGGCCCTTTGGCTGGTGCTGCGCGGTGTGACATTGATGGACACCGTGACGCTGACCAACGGCGAGCAGATATTCGGACGCGTGACTGATCGAGGCGACGAGTTCGTCCGTATGACCGTAGATGGTTCGTCGCAAGAGATTGCCCTGGCGACGATTCAGTCGAAGGACGACGGTACGGCATCGATCAGTTACGGACTCATGTCCGCTCTGGCCCAGACCGTCGGTTGGCTCCTGGTGGTCGGCGTACTGGCCCACCTTCCCGTTGCGTTCTTTCAGGCTATTCGTTTGTGCTGGTT
>JBMYUM010000017.1:12619-20195 GCA_049605375.1 Phycisphaerae bacterium
TGCTCAAAGCGCAGCAGATACCGCTGGGATACTGGGAATCCTTGAAATTGACGTTTGCCGGTAACTTCTTGAATTTCGCCACGCCATTGGGCTCAAACGCCGGTGATGTTTTCAAAGCCTATTTTGTTGCCCTACATACGGACCATAAGACAGAGGCGGCGACCACGGTCTTTCTGGATCGGGTGGTTGGACTCTGCAGCCTGCTGTTGGTTGTCGCGTTGATTACAATCCTGAGTCCGGCGGAACGACTGGTATCGCTTCGTCCCTATATGTTGGGTGTCCTCGGGATCGTTGTAGCTGGCATCGTCTTTTATCTTTCCCCTCTATTCCGGGCGCTTCTGCAGCTCTCGTGGCTGCGTCGGCTTCCGTTCTTCGGGCAGCTGGAGCGGATCGACATGACGGCTCGGACTCTTTTCGGACGTCCAGGACTGCTGGTCGCAGGTGTGGCAATCACACTGGTCCTGCAGGCTACGGCCATGTCGGCCTACTTCATCGTCGCGAAGGCTGTCGGACTCGATGTGTTGCTGGAACAGATCGCGGAGGTCTTTGCCTATTTCTTCGTGGGATGCCTCGTCCAGGCGCTGCCCGGTCCGCCACAGGGGCTTGGGACCGTTGAACTCACGTACCGCTACTTTTTCTCGCCTTTCGGCACAGTTTCTCAAATCCTCTGCATGGCGTTTCTGATACGCCTGATGGTCCTGCTTTGCGCTGTACCCGGCGTGCTGGTGACCATGACTGGTTCCTATCGCCCATCGACCAGCGAACCGGAAACGGAAACTGAATTAGGGCCGAAAACGACCGATCTCGCGTCAGCTTCCGAAGCCGTCGTCCGCTAGTTTCCGCCTCGATCAGGCCTTTCGATCAATTCACTGAATACTGCTCATCTGGATCGTATGGTTTGCTCGGACTCAGTCAGACAACCTATGTCCGACGACGATGAGAATCGAGCCATTCTTTTCTCGAGGTGATTTGGTCTTGGCTACTGCAACACAAAAACCAGATACGAGCGTAACGATGCTCACCGAACTCTGCGAACGCAACATTTCGGTTGAGGTTCATTTCGAGGATCCGGATACACGCAAGATTTCGATCGGGCGGACTCGTTTGCTGGCGATGCGTGATGATGGTGTCGTCACCGACCAGGTCCGTTTTCGTGTCGGTGATGCAACGATTCCGCGCGGTACGGAAGTTGAAATGCACTTCATGCACGCCGGTCAACAGTTCAAGTTTGTAACCACGCAACTTGCTGCCGGCGAGTCGATGCCGCTGAACGAATGGCAGAACGTCGAAGTCGATGTCTGGCTGCAACCCAATCGTATTCACCAGGTGCAACGTCGCGCTAACTTCCGTGTTGAAATGGCCGGTGGAGATTTTGAGTCGGTTGCGATTGATCTTGCGGGCGATGGTCCGCATCCCGCATGTCTGCTGGACGGACGCCTGGGACGGGCGCGCATCATGAATCTCTCGAGCACCGGTATTGCTCTCCTGTGTGAGGAGCTGGTGACGGGAAAGATCACCACGTCGCATCGGTTGTTTGTGACACTTGACCTTCCAGGGCTGCAGGAACCAGTCTGCATGCTTGTTCAGATTCGTCACATGAGTGCGATGAAGAATTCAGATCGGCTGATCGTCGGAGGTGCATTCGAGATTTGGAATGAACGGGATGCCGTACGCGTCGAACGCGAACTGACGCGTGTGATTGCCGACATCGAACGCAGCAAAATCAGGAAGGCGAAGTAAGCGCATGTCGAACGTACTGTTTGAACAAGTCGAAAAGGAATTGCAGGGTAGCGAGGTGATTTCGCTGCTCTCGCATTCTGTTGCTGAGTCTCTGCCGGTTTCGATCACGTGGATGCTTGCGACAGAGGTTCGTTCACTTCAGGGCAGGTTCATCGAGGTCAATGGCTCATGTGCCCATATCGAACTCGAAGAAGATATCGATCACCATGAACTCCCTGAAGCGCACGCCGAAGCGCAAATCGACTTCCAGGCGGAAGGGGCACGCTACTCATTCTCCTGCTGGGGATTTGATATCGACGCTAGTGGTCACCGCGCCATCACGATTGCTGTGCCGTCGTCCGTGCACTCCGTGGAACGCCGACGAAGCCCTCGCCTGACGTTGCGCAGCAACTGCCACGTGACGATCGCGCCGGATGCCTGGCCGCAGGACGGACGCATCCAGTCGTCGATGCTGAATCTCAGCCTTCACGGACTGGCGGCTTCCGTCGGTGAGCGTCCCGAATGGATGCAACAAAACGCGATGGTCTCCGTACACTTCAGTTCGGAGGTTGGATTACCGGATTTCAAACTACGAGCCTTCATCGTCAGCGTGACGGATGCCGGTGAGGAGGGCAGGTCGATCGTCGGAATGGAGTTCACGGAAGACGCAGCGTACGCCGCACTCCTGCCCGCATTGAGACAAGTGGTCGAGGAATAGGTCAAACTGAATCTGACCCTGTGAATGTCCGGTTCAACATTGGCCGGTCATTCCGTGGTTAGTCACTTGGAGAGAAAGAAGCCATGTTGATGACACTTCAACCCATGCAGCGGTCGCAGTTGCTGACCGACTCGATCGCAAAGCGTTCTCGGGTCATGGTGACGCTGGCCCAAGATGATGGCTGGACCATCGTTAAGGGGCAGTTCAGGCCGGGCAATCGGCAAAGCGTCCTGATGTTTGAACCCGGACCACGCGAAGAGGTACGCGAACTGGGTGTTGGCCAGGAAATCGCCGTGACGTTTCGGCATGGTCGCAAGAAGTGCATGTTCACCTCTCACTTCATCAAAATGGAAGGTGGCTGCTGGCAACTTTCCTGGCCGGATGATGTTCGACAATTGCAGCGGCGTGCCTACGAACGCGTGAGTCCGCCGGAAGGTGTCGTGATTGCTGTTCGTTTCTGGCAACCTGATCACAACGATGAATGCAGCGCACGTGCCAACGCGCACCATGGTCAGTTGGAAAACATCTCGGCCGGGGGCGTTCGGGTGCGAACCGCCGACCATTCGAACGTCAATATGGAAGAAACGTATCGTTGCGTGTTTACGCCACCGCATTCCAAAGTGCCGCTGATCGTGGATGGTCGTCTTCGTCACCGTGAATCGGTTGTCGACGGACGAGCGTCGCTCGGTTTTCAGTTCGTCGGATTGGAAGCCAGTGATGAGGGACGTAAGACGCTGGAACGTCTGGCCAAACTGGTGGGGCGTTTCCATCGAGGCCAGAATCCACACCGCCGCCGTCATGACAATCGTCGCGGATCACAGCATACCGACGATCAGTCATCAAAATAGAATGACAGGGTGAGACTCTGCGAGGAGGAGCCGGGGGCCATTTGCGATGGTCTCCGGCTTCTTTATTGGTGTTAGCGTTAGGATCCCCCGCAGGAGTCACTGGACCTGCACGCTAGTATCCTGCAGCCTGCCCGTCCTTACGGCTCTCGGACGCGCCGATGTACACGTCTCGTTGGGCATCGTACATGATGGCCTGGTAGCCACCGAAGCCACCGCGTGTCGTTCGAACATCATGCCCCATGCTTTCCAGGCGTCGTCGTTCCTGCTCAGCGATGCCTGACTCAAGATAGACCCAACCACCACCGTCACTGATTTCCCCGGTTGGCGACGAAGAGCCGGCGTGCCGGAATCGAGCTGCATCTCCCGCCTCCTGAAGGTTCATGCCAAAATCAATCAAGTTGCAGATGATCTGGACATGGCCCTGCGGTTGCATATCCCCACCCATGACGCCGAAGCTGAGCCAGGGCTTACCATCTTTCGTGGCGAAAGCGGGAATGATGGTGTGAAAAGGGCGTTTGCCCGGCTCGTACCGATTCGGGTGATCGCGGTCGAGAGCAAAGAGTTCGCCTCGATCCTGAAAGCAGAAACCCAGACCGTCCGGCACGAGACCGGATCCAAATCCGCGGTAGTTGCTTTGAATCAGTGACACCATGTTACGGTCCTTGTCGGCAACCGTGAGGTAGATGGTATCGCCGTGGCGAAGAATAGGGTCGCCATGGCGCACTTGTTGGGCGGCTTGCTTGGGATTGATGAGGCTTTGTCGTTTCTTGCTGTAAGATGGGTCAATCAGCTGCTGAATCGGGACATCCACCATGGCGGGATCAGCATAGAAGCGTGCCCGGTCTTCAAAAGCCAGCTTCTTCGCTTCGACCAGATGGTGCAGGTAGGTCGCGGAATTTTGCTCCATGCTCTTCAGATCGAATGCCTCAAGCATACCGAGCATCTGCAGGGCGGCGATGCCTTGCCCGTTGGGTGGAAGTTCCCACACGTCGTAACCACGGTAATTCACCGATACGGGTGCGACCCATTCCGAACGATGATTGGCAAAGTCCTGGCTGTTCAAAAAGCAGCCGTGCCGCTGGCAGAATGACGCCATGTCTGCGGCTAGCTTTCCCCTGTAGAAACTTTCGCGTCCTTGCTCGCTCAAGACCTTGTACGTTGATGCCAGCTGCGGGTTCTTGAAGATGTCGCCCTTGGCCGGAGCTTTGCCGCCCGGAAGAAATACGGACGAGAAATTCGGATAGTCTTTCAGCACTTTGCCGCCGCGCTTCCAATAATGGGCGATCAACTCCGATACCGGAAAACCATCTTCAGCGTAGGTAATGGCGGGTGCCAGGACGTCGCTCATTGTGATCCGGCCGAAGCGTTCATGGAGTTCAAACCAGCCGTCCACACAGCCGGGAACGGTGATGGGCAATGGACCGCGTGGTGGAATCTTCGTCAGACCCTGCTTCCTGAATTCATCCATGGTCAGGCTCATGGGTGAGCGTCCACTTGCGTTGAGCCCGTGCAGTTTCTTGGTCTCCGCATCCCAGACGATGGCAAAGAGGTCGCCGCCGATGCCGCATCCCGTTGGTTCCATGAGGCCAAGTGCCGCATTCGCGGCGATAGCAGCGTCGACCGCAGATCCACCTTTTTTCAGAACGTCAATGGCGATCTGTGTGGCGAGTGGTTGGCTTGTGGCTGCCATACCGTGCTGTGCGATGACTTCGGATCGGGTTACGTTCGGGCTTCCCGAAATACGATCAGCGGCCAACGCCGGAATCGACAGTACAGCTAACAGGCATGTCATGGTGATGACACCAAGAAACATGGATTGCGTCATGATTTGTGAATCCTTCCTGCACGACGGCGTTGCGTTGATCCGCGCTACGACTGGAGTTCGCATGCTACCGTGCGAATGAGGGGCGGGCAAAGATCCGGTGTGCCAAGGTCGATGATCAGTGGAACTTACCTGGTGGAATCAGCAAACACCTGCTCGACACGTTCACAAACAAGGTGATAGGCGAGTTGGTGCACTTCCTGGACACGGTCACTGTGGGAATGGTTCGCGCAAAGGCAGAGATCGCAGAGTGGTTTCAAATCGCCACCACTCTGGCCGGTGAAGCCAACCAGGTATGCTCCCATGCGCTGCGCCGCCTGCATGCCACGAATGACATTGGGGCTGGTGCCGGAGACGCTTAAGGCCCAGACGATATCGTCAGGTTGGACCAGCGCTTCCACCTGTCGCTCAAAAATCTCATCAGCACCGAAATCGTTGGAAACGGCGGTCAGTGTCGATGTGTCCGTGGTGAGCGCAATGCCCGGCAATGCCCGTCGGTTGATTTTGAAGCGACCGACGAATTCTGCGGCAATATGCTGTGCGTCGGCTGCGCTGCCACCGTTTCCAAACAGGTACAGCCGCTTACCTTGTTGGAAACATGTGATAATGCGTTCGCAAAGCTGCGCCAGCAACGTGGTCTGATCCATCGCAGATTCGACTACGCGGCAATGCGACCGCATCTTGTCGCGCATTTCGTCCGCTACCCGTGCGACTGTCTGATCGCCATCTGTAACGCTGTTCTCAACCATGTCCAAGACTCCCTTCCTGCGTGTCCTGGAATGAAGCGGCTCCTCGAATCCTGTCCACCAAAGCGGATGTGCTGAGCCCTTCGATAAGTGGTATCAAGGCGACTCGTCCGCCGTTCGCCAGTACAACGTCGGCGCCAACGACTTCCTTACCGGCATAATCTTCACCTTTGGTCAGAATGTCAGGTTTCAGCGCGTGAATGAGCTTCTCTGGCGTCGGTTCCTCGAAACCAACGACGTAGTCGACGCACTCCAGCGCGCCGAGCATCATCGCTCGATGAGAAAATGTGTTGATCGGCCTGTCGTCGCCTTTTTCCAGCGTGCGAACAGACTCATCCGAGTTCAGGCCGACGACGAGAATCGAGCCTTCCTGACGACTGCGGCGAAGGTAATCCACGTGACCGGCATGCAGAATATCAAAACAACCATTGGTGAAGACGATGGTTTCTCCGCGATCCCGCCGCAATGCCAGTTCCGCGGCAACCTCGCCGGCACTCTTCAGTTTGCCATTTTGCTGGCGAGAATGAAGGCGAATTTCTGCGAGAATTTCTTCCGTGGTGATCGGGACACAGCCGAATTTTTCGACCTCAAGACCGCCCGCCAGGTTGGCAAGTTGAATCGCGTCTTCCGGCGGAGCACCGCCCGCCATGGATGCCGCCAACATCGCAAGGACCGCGTCACCGGCGCCCGTATTGTCGTAGACGCTTCGCGGTGTCGTGGGGAAGTGCTGCCATTCCCCGCCGCCGCTGACCAGAATCGAGCCGTCGCGATCGACTGTAGCGATGACGGTTCCAATCTGCATCGCTTCCATCAGTTCCGAAGCGCCGGCGGCCAACGCCTCGAGTGAATCGAAGGACCGTCCGCATGCCAACGCGAGTTCCTGACGATTCGGTGTGATAAATGGGACGCCACGATAGCGTTCATAGTCACCGAGTCGCGCGGGATCAACAAGTAACGGTTTTCCCTGCTTCGTTGCCTCCGCCAGCACGGCTTCGACCAGACTTCGGCTGAACAGCCCTTTGTCATAGTCTTCCAGGCAAACCACATCACAGCTTGAAACTGCGCGGCACGCAGCGGCCTGCAGCTCTTCACGCCATTGTGGAGACAGCGGAGACGAATCCTCTTCATCGACACGAAGCAACTGTTGTCGGTGGCGATGTTGAGCAAGACCAACCAGACGCGTCTTCGTGGTTGTGGGGCGATCTGGAAGGGCGATCATCGCATCGGTGCTGACGCCCAACTCCTCCATGAGTGCTTGAAGACGCTGGCCGTGGAGATCCTGGCCGATGGTGCCGCAGCACGTGACATCGCAGCCAAGCGCTACGAGGCATGATGCGACATTGGCGGCACCGCCGACGGCTTCATGTTTCTCTACCGTACGCAGGACCGGGACCGGTGCTTCCGGGCTGATCCGTTCCGCATCACCATAGACATATCGATCAAGAATGAGATCGCCGACCAGCAGAACGCGACGGCCTTGGGCTTCTTGAATCCAGGTTGAAAGACGATCGCTCATGGATGTTGTTGTCAATCAGCGATGAACCGCATCGCCTGTGGAACGAGAGGCCGCACCAGAACGATCCGGTAGAGCCGGGCTACGTCTATCGCGAATAGCGCGTACCGCGATTAACCCGGCAGCATCGTAGACGTAGAGACCCGTTATCGTCAATTCTCGGAGGCTGCGATTCGCTCTACGCGGCGTGGGATCGTCAGGCAGAAATGA
>JBMYUM010000018.1:0-6134 GCA_049605375.1 Phycisphaerae bacterium
TAGGCTTCGGTGGCGCCGAGAATATTGCCGACTTCGTTCTTCTGGAGGTACTTGATCTGGGCAGGACCCTGATACTGCGGAGAAACCGCCTTCACGATGTCAGGGTGTTCTTCGAGAATGGCGTCCGCGTCGTCGATGGTCAGCGAGGCGACGCTGACCGTCGCTCCACCGCGTCGCGTACTGCCGTTCATGACGATCACCTGGTCGGCACCCAGCGCATCGAACTTGCCCATGATGTCTTTCTTGGCACCTTCGAGGATCGAAATTGCCGACACGACGGCGCCCACACCGATGATCACCCCCAGGGTCGCAAGGAGCGACCGAAGCATGTTCTGTTGCAGGCCTCGAAAGGCCATCCGAATGATTTGCCAGTGAAAAAACATGCTCAGGAGCCCACGTGCTTCTTGGGTTTGTCGGTGCCAACGGCGGCGCGACGCTGAAAGTCGTGTACGCTCGCCAGGATCTGCTGCCGGGTTTCGTCGTCGATCATGCGATCTTCAACGATCTGACCATCGCGCATATGGACGGTCCTGTTGGCTTGGACCGCAACATCCGTTTCGTGCGTGACCAGTACAAGCGTGATTTCTTCGGCGTTGAGTTCGTGAAAGAAACTCATGATCGACTCGCCGGTGCGAGAGTCGAGGTTTCCAGTCGGTTCGTCGGCCAGGATCAAACTCGGTCGATTGACGATGGCGCGGGCGATGGCGACACGCTGACATTCACCACCGGACATTTCGCTCGGTGTGTGCCGCCAACGTTTGCCCAGGCCGACGCGGTCGAGTGCCTCCATGGCTCGCTGCCGGCGAAAGCGACGTCGAGTATAAACCATGGGAACCATCACATTTTCCAGTGCGCTGGTTCGATTGATCAAGTTGAACGTCTGAAAGACGAAGCCGATGTGGTGGTTTCGGATCTCGGCGAGCTGCTTTTCCGTCAGATTGCTGACAATCTGCTCGCGAAACGCGAGGGTCCCGCCGGTGGGTCGGTCAAGGCACCCCAGGATGTGCATGAGCGTACTCTTGCCGCTACCGGAAGCGCCGGTAATGCTCACGAATTCCCCTTTCTCGATGGTCAGATCAACACCATCGAGGGCGTGCACCACGGACTCACCCATGATGTACTGTTTTCGTAATTCGCGTGCGTGGATCATACGTGGTTAATTCCAGCCCGTAGCTCTAAAGACGGTGGTTGCCATTCCGTGACAGCGACGTTGCGTTGCGAATTGGGCTGCATGAAATCCTTATCACTATTCTTGCGTCAGGAACCTGATCGGCCGCGTCGGGTTCCGTCTTGGCGACACCTGCGACATTATGCACGAAGTCGGCTAACTGCGAAACAACCCTACGACTCTTCGTCGTTTCGCCGTTGCTTCACAGGCAAGCGTGTGAAGACCACATCCTCTTCCTTCAAACCGTCACACTTGACGCGTGAGAAGCGACCATTGCTCTCACCGAAGGTGCAGGGCACAAACTCAGAGTCGGGCTCGCCTTCGACTGACTCCAAGGCAAGATAAACGCCGTATTCGCTGTTACGGTCTTCCTTGATCGCCTCATTGGGACAAAGAAGAATATCTTCGAGGTACTTCGAGGTGAATTGCACATCGGCCCGCATGCCGGGCAGCAGCAGATCGCGATTGTCACTCACCACGATGACTTCGACAATGTACGTGACCACGCTGCTCATGACACGCGGCTCAGGATTGATCAATTCAATCATCCCGACAAATTCTTCGTCCTGGAAAGACTCCACGTTAATGACGGGAAGGTTCTGCATGTCGCGCGAGGCCAATTCCAGATCGGAGGGCATCTGCAAGTCATCCGTTCGACCGGGAATCGCCCAGGCCGGGGCTAGCTGCCGGACACTCTCAATGTCCGCTTCATCGACTTCGGCTCCGACGCGTAGGCGACCCATGTCAAGCAGCGTTGCGAGCACCGTACCGCCGGTAAATGTCGTCTTGCCACCCTGGATCACATCGCCGACTTCCACCTTGATGTCGCCCACGATGCCATCGATCGGGGCAATGATTTCGGTTTCTTCCAGGCGATCTTCGGCATCTTTCAGGACGGTGTTCAGGCGGTCAAGGTTGGCTTTCGCCTGATCCAGTGACGCTTGCGCGAGCGGGATCGCAAGTTCGGCTTTTTGAAGCGACGCACGGGCCTGGTCGAGGCTGGCCTTGTCACGTTCGTAGATCACTTCGCGCTGAAGCAACTCCTCCTCGCTCGTCTGCCCAGGCGAGAAGGTTCTCAGCTTCTCCAAACGGAATTTGCTGAGTCGAAGAGTTTGCTCGGCTTGGACGACGTTCGAACGTGCCGAATCAAGGTCGGAGCCCTTGGACAACTCGAGTCTGATCTCTGCTTCGGTAACGCCCGCCTGCGCACGCGCCACATCAACCGATGCTTTGTCGACGTTTCGTTGCTCTTCATCCGGTTCCAGCACGATGAGTAGATCACCTTGCTTGACGCGGTCGCCGGGCTTGCGCTCGATCCTCAGCACCTCGCCACTGGCTTCTGATTTGAGCTCGACACGGCGCGCGGGACGGACCTCGCCGGTGGCGTGAATGTCAATCCGCAAATCGCCGCGGATGATCTTCTCTTTGCGACCTTCCGTGCCGGGAAGGGACACTTTGAGTCGTGACGCGAGCGACATTCCACCCGTAATGGTCACGGCGACCAGCAAAAGCACGATCACTAGATTCTTCATGGATTCCCGTTCCTTGGGACTTTGACCTTGCCAACGTTACGATGCAACCGAGGACGGCACATATTCAAATCCAAATGTATCCGCGACCGGCTTGTTGGTTACCTTGCCCTTTTCGACGTTAATTCCTTCCGCGAGACCGGGATCAGACGCACACGCGTCCTGGTAGCCCATGTCCGCAAGCTTCAACGCATAGGGAAGCGTCGCATTCGTCAGGGCGTACGTTGAGGTTCGACCGACGGCGCCCGGCATGTTGGCGACGCCATAGTGAACGACGTTGTCAACGATGTAAGTCGGATCGTCATGTGTGGTGGGGCGAATCGTCTCGCAACATCCACCCTGATCAACGCCGACATCGACAATGACCGAACCCGGTGTCATTTCGGACAGCAATTCCTTCGGGAGAAGCACGGGGCAACGTGCTCCGGGAATCAGGACCGCGCCGATCAGCAGGTCACATGTCGGCAGCAGGCGACGCAACGTCAGGCGATCGCTGAAAACCGTGTGCACGTTTGACGGCATAACGTCGTCGAGATAACGGAGACGGTCCAGGCTGACGTCCATCAGCGTTACATCTGCACCGAGGCCGGCAGCCACTTTGGCCGCGTTCGTGCCGACGATGCCGCCGCCGATGATCACGACGCGAGCCGGTTCCACGCCGGGCACGCCGCCCAGGAGAATGCCGCGTCCCATCATGGGTTTCTCAAGGTACTTGGCGCCTTCCTGGATGCTCATCTTCCCGGCGACCTCTGACATGGGCGTCAGCAGCGGGAGGCGACCCTGCCGGTCGACAATCGTCTCATAGGCAATGGCGATCGATCCGCTGTTGATAATGCCCTCCGTCAAATCACGGTCGGCAGCGAAATGGAAATAGGTGAAAACGATCTGGTTCTCGCGAATCAGGGAGCGTTCAGGAGCCAGCGGTTCCTTGACCTTGATGATCATGTCCGCCTTCTCAAAGACTTCCTCCGCTGTATCCACGATCTGCCCACCGACAGCGGTGAACTGATCGTTGTCGATACCCGATCCAAGTCCGGCGTCATTCTGAATGAGAACGGTATGACCACGACGGACGAGTTCATCAACGCCGACAGGAGTCAGACTGACGCGGTACTCATGGGTCTTGATTTCAACGGGAATCCCCACAATCATCGAGGTCAACCTCCTGGCCACTACCGCCAACATAAACTAGGAACGCCATCTAACCTTGAGATGCTTACGTCACCTTGTGCGTCAACATCGCTTGGAGAGCACGTTCGAAACGCGGGAACATTCACCGACAAACGCGTCACGAACGAGATCGGGCATAAACGCCTGGAACACAGTCTTCAAGCGGAATCTTAGCAACGGCGCATCGGGCACGCAAACCCCGACTGAGCCTGAGCTTGCAACGCCGTGTCCGAAGTTGTCGTTGGCTTCGTGTATCGACCACCACTACCTTTCTACGCCGAACCAAGTGTCTTGTCGGCCTGATTCCATCGGATCAGCGTCATGTCGTTTTTCACGGGGCCGAACGAGTGGAATGATCGGGCCTTGCCGTGCCTGTGAGTTTTGGGGCCGCAGAGCACGGTGATGTTATCTGCCAGGTGCCGTCATTCATCACTTCGATCACTATGACTCCATGGTCCGCTGTATTTCTCATTGACTGCACCGTGGGGAATCGACGGATGTCCCACCCCATCTGACGGATACGTCGATCACTGGAACAGACCAGAACGGTTGGGTCGACATGCCTGATGAAGCGTTCCGAGACCGGTTCTTTGCTGCCGTGGTGCGGCAGGAACAGGATATCCGAACGTCTGCTCTCCGCTTTCATCATCTGGGTCATGCCTGTTGTTTCGATGTCTCCGGTCAGAAGAATGGACACGCCGCCATACTCCAACCGGATGACCGTTGACAGATCATTGGCACTCGTTGATTGAGCCGTGTTGTCCCTGGCCCACCAGTGCGTCACCGCGCACTCGCCAACATATTCTGTAACCGATTGGCCGACCATTGTCCGTATAGGAATGTTACGTTTTGTCACGATTTGAAGAATCTGTTTGGATGCTGCATTCGTCTCCGTGAACTTGTGAAATGATTCGTTCAGGTTCAGTTGTCGGCAAGGAACACGCGCGATCAACGACGGCAGTCCATTGAAGTGGTCCACGTTGGCGTGGCTGAGGTAGATCTTGTCAATCATGGCGATATGCCGCGATGACAGGAACGGCAGGATGACGGACCGACCGACACGTGCGCTGCTGCTGCCGCAGTCATAGAGTGCGACGGTGCCGTCGGGGTATTCGATGACCGTGGCGGTTCCTGCCCCGACATCCAGCATGGTCACACGAAGGCCTGGCGGAGGAGTGCGGTTGGAAGGTCGTACGATAACGCTGAACAACACCAACACGCTCAGCGATGCGGGAATGGCAAGACGTCGTGAACAACGTCGGTGCCAGGTCGTCGGCGTTCTTTTCAGTCGACCGGCGATGTCGCCGTTGTGATTCTTGCGCTGATCGGCTGAGGTATCGTTCTGTTCGCGCCCATGTTGAAACGTCCACGCGAACGCCAGCAACGATGCATAACAAGCGATGACCAACATCGGTGAGTTTTTTGGAACGGACAGTTGGGCCATGGGTATAGTGCTGGCGAGCTGTGCAACTTTGATCAGCGGCCAAGTTGTCGCTTCCTGGGTCGCAGCCAATAAGGGTGACGCAACGGGCAGGACATGCCACGTTGCCAGCTTCACCAGACCGATCAGGACAAACAGGTAGACAAATGGCGAAAGACAAATCGATGCGACGGGCGCGATCGGTGACCATACACCAAAGTAGTGTGTCATGAGCGGCGTACAGCCCAGGGTGGCCGAGAATGAAACAAGCCACGCATGCCCCAGGATTCTGCGCGCGTTGGCGCTGCGTTCCCATGCCGTCAATTGCGAGGGGTCTATCCGGCAGATGGCCCGACGCAGTTGTCGATCGGCATCGGCGACCCGATTTCGTAGAACATGATATTCAATGACGCGTCGCATGGAGAGAGCCGCTTGCCGTAGTGGTTGCGGCAGCAACACAATGGAAAGGACAGCGATGAACGAGAATTGGAAGGCAGGGCTGAAACAGGTCGTCGGCTGGGCGATCAGCAGGATGATCGCAGCGAACGCGAGTCCTTGCGTAGACTGGTATCGGCGGCCAAGGCTCCAGCCGATGATGGCGATACCGGCCATCACGCCGGCACGAAGGATCGGCGGCCGAGGTTCAGCAAGCGTAACGAACAGCACAAGTGTGGCACCCGTCGACAGTGCCTGACATCGTGTCGACAACCCGAAGAGTCGCGTGAGCAGTAAGACAAAGCTCAGCGGAATGGTCAGATGCAAACCACTGACCGCCAGAAAATGAGCGGTTCCGGACTGACGAAAGACGCGGCTGATCTCATCGGACAGCCCGGTTCTGTCACCCAGG
>JBMYUM010000018.1:6144-19869 GCA_049605375.1 Phycisphaerae bacterium
TGTTGTTACCAATCCTGAAGTATCGGTATCAGAAATTCCACGAAGCAGCGTTCGACGCGCATGTTCGCGATAGCGATGGAGTGAGACTCGTGGCAATGTCCGTGACGACAATCGTTGGATTTGCGATGCATAGACGCAACTCGCCCTGGCAACGACACCGATACGGGTTGCCGCTTTCCGTTGATCGAACTGGCCGGGGTTGGTCGGAGCGCGGATTGGCCGCGGTCTGAGCGTCGCTGCGATTCGATCACCGGGTTCAAGATCCGGTTGCAGAGAAGGAACGCTCAGTCTCATACGTCCCGATGCGGGCACGGGACCGTCACCGGTAACGATGCTGTCGACGTCGCACAGAAAAGTCGAACGATCGGACGCCTTCGGCTGAAGCTGTTCCTTGTCGTGGTTTGCAGCGAAACGGCGTGGTAATGTCAGGACTGTACATTCCACACGCATGAGTGACGGATGCTCTGCCACCAGGCGTTTCCAGTCGACAGGCAGCGATGAGATCTGAGTGACGTGCATACGGAGACTGCCGAGCATCAGGAACCCACAGAAGATTGCTACGGTTGAGAGTCGAGGGCTCAGACGCGTGTTCGGCCGCCAGTTTGGCGTTGCCAGCGCACTGGCACCTGTGAGGATGAACAGTATCGGACAGATCAGCGTTGCGACGAGGCAGGTCTCCGCAAATCGGTCCTGGAGCGTGATGCCTGTAAGGATGCCGATGGCCGCAACGGGCAGGGTGTGAATAACGACGGGGGCTCGTCGTTTTTCGAACGAGCAAGGCTGGTCATCGGGTTTCGAATCGATGGCCGCATGATGAAACCCGGTTGGGGTCTTTCCGTCCGTCGTCCTGTGTACGGTCGCCTCCGTACATGACGGTCCCGTGGCATGTGATGGGGCGTTTCTTTCGAGGTGCAATGTCACCGGGGGTTCCTTAAGACCCCTGGTTATCGAGACTGCTCGTTATCGAGACTGCTCGTTATTAAGACCCCTCGTTATTTCGTCTCGTAGCGGCGTGCTGATCGCGCCGAACTTCATCGTCACATCGACGGGCCTCTTGCGAGGCCTCGTTCACGGCGGTGGGCATGAAGCCCTCGTGGACGATGCAGGCTGATCCGGCCTTCGGAACCTACCATTCTTTCTGCGGCTGTCCAGCGCGGGCGTGGTTGCCGTGACATGCCGGCTCCGGCATAATCCCGGTTTGGTTCGCGGTTCGGTCAAGATCAACAGGAGCTGAGGCTGCATGACTATTTGGACGGGATTGGGTGGCCTGCTTGGGTTGATCTGGCTGCTGCGCCTGCTGGCGATGTTTCTGGTCTACCGGCGACGTCAGGTGTTGGGAGCCGCCATGCCTTATTCCCTGCCTGCACCGGCGCCGCGGCTTTCGGTCGTCGTTGCTGCCAAAGATGAAGAAGCCAATATCGAGACCTGCGTTCGCAGTCTCATGCAGCAGGACTATCCGGATTTTCAGTTGATCGCCGTCAACGACCGCAGTGACGATCGCACGCCTGAGATTCTCGACGCTTTGAAGCTCGAATTTCACGACAAGCTCCAGGTCATTCATGTGGAATCCCTGCAGGAGGGTTGGTTCGGTAAGAACAACGCGATGCGGGAAGGGATTGAGCTGGCTGACGGTGACTGGCTTTGCATGACCGACGCGGATTGTGAGTTTCAGTCGCCCCGGACGTTGTCGCTTGCCGTGGATCACGCGTTGGAGCGTGGTTCCGATTTTCTGTCGATTGCCCCGATTCTCATCACCAAGTGCTGGTGGGAGCGCGTCTTGCAGCCGGTGTGTGGCGCCGTTTTGATTGTCTGGTTCCTGCCCGAGCGCGTGAACAGTCCGAAATACAAGACGGCGTATGCCAACGGCGCATTCATGCTGATGAATCGTCGGTGTTATGAAGGCATTGGTGGGCATGCGGCGTTTAAGACGCAGGTAAACGAAGACATTCACATGGCCAAGGCGGCCAAGCTGTCCGGCTTCAATCTACGTGTTGTGGAAAACGATGGGTTGTACACGACTCGCATGTACACCAGTCTGCGGCAGGCGATCCGTGGTTGGAGCCGAATTCTCTACGGTTCCATTGCCTCGCCCATCAAACTCTCGATCGCGGCGCTGGTCGTCATCGTATTTTCCGTTCTTCCCTGGGTGGGCTTTGGCTTTTCGTTGTTTTCTTACCTGAATCAGGCGGACGGCGTTCCGTCCTGGCTGCGTTCCACGCAGGTGTGGGGACTGGCGTGTGCTTTGCAGCTGGGCGTCATGGCGCTCTTTTATCCTATCCTTCGCATCCCGGCCGTATGGGCCCTGACCTATCCAATTGGCGCGCTGGGCGCGGTTGGAATCCTCTTTCGGGCGATCCTACAATCCCTGGGAGCTGCGACGACCACCTGGCGTGGCACCACCTATCGAGGGGATCAGCTTGAGTCGAAGCACGCCGCTGCGCCGCATGCCATGGCACAGCGTGTCGTCGCGCCAACTACCGGGCACGGTGAGTCCGGTTCGACGGCAGCGGTTGATGACGTCGTCACGTCTCCCGCCGACGGCGGCAGCGGTCGACTGTAGAAAATTGCATGCGTCATTCCAAGCCGGCTTACGGAGTCTTTTCTGGCATGCTGCTTCGTTCGTTTCTATCTGTCATGATCGTTTCCCAATGGTGTGGGTTTGCCCCTGTTGCGCGGGGTGCCACAAACGGTATTGCCGCTCAGACGGTGGTGGCCTGCGGGGGAATCACACCGGCGCAAGCGGATGGTGCGGGTGTACCGGGTGAACAGGGCGAGCCCGTGGATGGCGAGCCGAGCGGTTCAGAGGGGATTCTGGGAAGCCTGACGTCTCTATTAGAGCGTGTCACCGGGCTTGATGTTGAACAATGGGGCGTGGTGGGGCTGTCGGTGTTGGCCGTCATGGTGCTGGGAGCCGGTTTGTGGATTGCCGGTCGCATTCGGCGGGCAATACGTCGCGGTCGTCCGGCACGTTTGCATCCGAAGCTTCAGCAATACGGGGGCATGGACCCGGAGTTTGTCGCTCAGCGGCGGGAGGAAGCGGCTCGAATTGTTGCGACTTCCAGTACATCAGAAATTGCCGGCTACCATATCATCAAGCAGGTTGAGGCGGTGTTTGTCGATGGCTTTCGTCGTGCCGAAGACGCGCTGGAAGGTGTGAAAGCGGTTGCAGCGATGAAGGGAGCCAATGCGGTGACGAATGTCCGCCATGAGCGCGGTGCGATGGGACGCTGGTCGGCTGCCGGTGACGCAGTCGTTGTCGGTGAAGGCGAGCGTTCGTCGGATCAGGGCACAGGCAAGGCGACCGGTGCCGCTCGCGCGGTGGAGATTCAACCGGTTGACGTCGGCCCGATTCCGGAGGCTGAACGGTATCAGCGTGATATCACCGACGGTGGCGAGACGATCGATGCGGAGATTGTCGCCAAGCGTGCAGCAAAGAAGTTACCACCACCGGACCAAGCGTAGAGACGACGTATGCCGGCTGACGTGAAGGGGCGTTGGGTATGGATGAAAAGCAAAAGACGGAACAGACCCCGGAGCACAACCCACGTGCGTTCGTGACGGGCACAGGTTTTGTCTTTCAGGGATTCGGCGGTTTTCTTCTCGCTGGTTCCTGCTTGATATGGGTGCTGGGAAACGTTGCCGTGCCGGTCAAAGCCCCCGATGCCGACAGCTGGGGCGATTTGATGACGCCCGAGGGTGTGAAGCGGCTCACGGCAGCGACGGGAATTGTGACATCCTGGGTCGGTTCGCTGGCGTTGCTAGCGACGGGTGTTGGTCTCCAGGGTGAGCGGCCGCGAAGTGCGGGGCGTGCGCAGTTTGTGGCGTTCGTGCTGACCTTCATCTACCTCGCGTGTGCCGTTCTGCTCATTGTCTTGGGAATGCAGTGGCTGGCCGCGTTGGTGTTCACGGTGATGGCCGCTGTGAGTGTCGGCCTTCTGGCACTTGCGTCCCGATCGGTTCAAGTCATGAAGCAACATCCGCCTCCGGAGGGTTACAACGAAGTCACGGATGAGTGGGTGGAGGAGTATCTTCAGGAGAAGCGTCGCAAGCGCGGCATGTGAATTCGTGATTCGGCATGTCGTCTTCTGATGTTCAACGATTGTCAGCTTATGAACATGGCGTCGCCGTAGCTGTAGAATCGATAGCGTTGGTCGATGGCGTGGTGGTAGGCGTTTCGGATTTCTTCTTCACCGGCCAGTGCCATGACCATGGCGATGAGTGTGCTTCGTGGTAGGTGGAAATTGGTCAAGAGTGCATCCACGCACTTGAATGCATAGGGCGGGAAGATGAACGCGTGGGTCACACCATGCGCGGGCATGATCGGATCACTTTTGTCGAGATCGGCTGCGACGGTTTCGAGCACACGGACGGTCGTTGTACCGATGGCAATGACCCGACCGTTGGTGGTGCGGCAATGGGAAATCGCGTCTGCGGCACGCTGGTCGATGACGAATCGTTCGCCGTGCATGGTGTGATCCTGCAGTGATTCGGACTTGACGGGGCGAAACGTGCCGACACCGACGTGCAATGTGACCTCAGCGGTTTTGATTCCCCGGTTGAGGCATTGTTCGAGGAGTTCGGGTGTCAGATGCAGGCCGGCCGTTGGGGCCGCGACGGCGCCGGGTTGTGACGCATAGACGGTTTGATAGCGCGTGGTGTCATCGATCGGTGTCGGCGTGTCGCTTGTTTTGGCGTGATCGTGGGCGGTCGCTTCGCGGCGTTTCAAGATGTACGGCGGCAGGGGAACTGATCCGAACAGGTCGAGCGTCGCTTCCGCGGACTGGGGGGCATCGACTTTTACCAGCCACTGCCCTTCACCGCGTCGATCGAGCATGGTGATGTCGAGTCCACCGGCTTGATCAGGCTCTTCAGGTGACGCCGTATCAGTTTGCTCCCGTACGGGTCGCGGCGGGAGAATGGTGAGTGTCTCTCCGATGGCCACTTTCCCGGCCCCTTCGAGCATGACGAGCCAGGTGTCCGGGGTCATTTCCTGCAGGAAGAGGCCTGGGATGCGCCCGCCGGTGCTCCGGAAGCTGGTGAATTTCGCTTTCAGCACTTTGGTGTTGTTCATCACCAGCAGATCACCGGGTTGAAGCAGTTCGATGAACTCCGTCATCAGGCGGTCCTGTTTTTCGCCTGTGTGTTTGTTGAGATGCAGGAGGCGTGACGCATCGCGTGTTGCGGGCGGAACGGTGGCGATCAGTTCGTCGGGCAGTTCAAAATCCAGTCGGTTGACGGCGAAAGCGTCGTGTGTGCTGGATTCGTGCTCTTGATGTTCCGGAGCGTTCATGATGGTGACTGGTATGATCCGAATTGCGGGCGTCGTCAAGCGACGGCGTTCTGGTCGGCCTGACACCCCCGTCCGGCAATCTCTAGTCTGGCAATCTCTAGGCTGGCAATCTCTAGTCTGGCGATCCAAGGTGGGCTAGTATGCCGCCCATGCGTAAGCCTAAAGACAACGGTGTTATCGCCTGGCTGATGTGCATGGTGATTCGTGCGATCATCGCGCTGATGCAAATGTTTCCGATTGAATGGAATCTGGAAACGGCGCGGATTCTGGCTGCGATCTGGATGCGTTTGATGCCGCGTCACCGCAAGTTGGCCGAGCAGCACATCCGGGACTCCTTTCCTGAGAAGTCGGAGGCGGAGTGCCGGTTGCTTTCTCGGCGTTGCCTGGAATCGACGGTGATGTTTGCGGTTGAAGTTGCCTGCATGCCGCGGCAGATCAACGCGTTTACCTGGTCGGATTGGATCCGTTTTCGAAACTTTGATGATGCCCTGCGGATCATGGCCAATGGCGAAGGGGCGATCATGGTGACCGGTCATTACGGATCGATGGAATTAGTCGGTCACGTGATTGCGGCGTTGGGTTTCGACATGGTGGCGGTCATGCGGCCGTTCGACAATGTCTTCCTGAATCGCTACCTGGTGAAGGCGCGGCGGCGTAACGGCCTTGAGTTGATGGATAAGAAGGGGGCGATGGAGTCCTCGGAAGAGGTGTTGGATCGCGGGGCGCTGTTGGCGTTCATTGCTGATCAGGATGCGGGTCGGAAGGGCATATTCGTCGATTTCTTTGGTCGTCCGGCTTCGACATACAAGTCGATCGCGTTGTTGGCGATGCAGTCGAGGAAACCGATCATCGTCGGTTATTGTCGTCGTCTTGATGACCGGGCACGGTATGAAATCGGGATTGAGCGGGTCATTCGTCCGGAGGAGTGGGAGGCTCAGCCCGACCCGACGCGCTGGATCACCGAGACGTACACGCATGCGATTGAGTCCTTTGTTCGCGAAGAACCGTCACAGTATTTGTGGATACATCGCCGATGGAAGTCGGTGCCGGGGCAGCGTCGCAAGAAGAAGCCACAGACGGTGTAAGGTGGATGCCGTTCTAGTCCGCCACCACCTGCATGAGTTGGCTGAATGGGATGTCTCGACCCGTTAGCATTGACCAAAATCACGCAAAAAACTAGAATTTCGCCCTACGAACATGGTTCCACTAGAGAGGAATATTCCGATGGCTGGTGCAAATACGCTTGAGTTTAACGACGGTAACTTCGAACAGGATGTTATTGGGGCTGAAACGCCCGTGTTGGTTGATTTCTGGGCTCCATGGTGTGGCCCTTGTAAGGCCCTAGGGCCTGTGATCGACGAATTGGCCAACGATTACGAAGGGCGTGTCAAGGTTGGCAAGCTCGACACGGACGGCAGTCAGGATGTCGCCGCGAAGTTCCAGATCAGTTCCATTCCGACCGTCATTGTTTTCAACAATGGTGAGATCGTTGACCGTTTTGTCGGATTGCGATCGAAGCGTGACTATCAGGCGGTTCTTGATCGTGTGCTGACTCCTGCGTGATCGCCGTGCGTTGATCATACGGCCCGAATTCGCATCGATTCATCGGCGTGAATTCTGGCTGCTGTGCAATTCCCGTGATGGTGCAGTTCCAGACGGGGCGCCATCACATGGTGCGACTTTGCACCGTGGCCTTGGCCGCGGGTCGTGTCATGGCTGCGGTTCGGGGTGGCCGGAGACGGTCCGAGCAAGCTCGACCCTTTGGGGTTCGGGTTGAAGGCAGGTCTTGACTGGAATCCGCGTTCGCGGCGGTCGATACATGCATGGTTGAGCGCATGTTCAGCGTCTTGTAGCGGCCGACGGCGATTTTTCGTTTCATCAGTTCGCTTGTGCTTCTCATTTTGTTTTGAGTTTGCATTCGTCTTTGTCATTCGGTGACCCATCATGGTCCGCGAAAAGATAAATCTCGACGTATTTGATACGCCAGCGAAGTCGTCCGGGTGCGGCTCATGCGGTGGGAGTACCGGTGAGCGTTGTGGCAACGGGTTGGAGAAGATCTATCCGACCACGGCCGTTCGTTACGGCTATATGCGTTACATTGGCGAGTTCTCCCATGCTCCGGAAATGAAGTTCACTTGTGGTGCCAAGGTCGTTATCGCGACCAGTCGCGGCATTGAAGTGGGTGAGCAGGTTTCCCTGTCATGCAGTGGGTGTGACAAGTCGGTTCGTCGGGATCAAATCAAGGACTGGGTCAGTACGAACGGGCATGATTCGTTCATTTTTGAAGCCGGCCGAATCTTGCGAGAAGCGACGGCTGGTGATCTTTCCGAGTATGCACATATTCAGGAAGGGTTGAAGGAAAAACGTCAGTTTGCCCAGGTCGTTGCCGAGCGGCATTCGTTGCCCATGAAAGTGGTGGAATGCGAACACCTTTTCGGTGGCGAACGGATCATCTTTTATTTCACGGCTGATGAACGCATCGATTTTCGCGGGCTCGTGAAGGAGTTGGCGCGAGAGTATCGCACCCGCATTGAGATGCGTCAGATTGGCGCTCGTGATGAGGCGCGTTTGCTGGCCGACTACGAGACGTGTGGCCGTGAGGTATGCTGCAAGACCTTTCTGAAGACGCTGAAGCCGATCAGCATGCGCATGGCGAAGCTGCAGAAGGCCACGTTGGATCCTTCGCAGGTTTCGGGTCGTTGCGGTCGTCTCAAGTGTTGCCTGCGTTATGAGCATGAAAGTTACGAGGAGCTAGATAAGAAGCTCCCCAATGTCGGTAAGCGGATTACGACGGCGCATGGTGAGGGTGTCGTTGTCAATCGGCAGATTCTGACGCAGCTGGTGCAGATCAAGAAGGACGACGACACGTTGGTTACTGTGGTCGTCGAAGACATTGGCAAGGCTCCTGAATTGCCGAAGGAACCGAAAGTGGAACGTCCTCCGCGTTCCGAGCGGACCGCACGTGACGGCGATGATGCCAGTGGGAAGCGGCGCCGCGGGCGTGGCAAGGGACGGACGGCGAAGGCTCGCGGCGGGCGTGGAGCGAAAGGTGAGAAGCCTGAGTCGGGGGCAGCCGAGGCGACCGGTCAAGATGACTCATCCGCGGTACAGGAGAAGCGGGGGCGTCGCAAGGGACGTCGGCGCAGTCAGGGCGGTGAAAGTCAGGGCGGCACTGACGACAAGCCGTCGGCTTCGGGTGATTCGGTGTCCGGTGAAGCACCCGGGGCGGAATCGAAGTTGCGTGATACCTCTTCTTCTGGACGAGATGGAGGGGGCGGCGATGGCGGACCGGCTGATGGTGGCGGGCCGGCTGATGGTGGCGGGGCAAGCGGCCCTGTCGTGAATGATCGTGGTTCTGTGGAACCGACCGCGCATTCGGCATCCGAGGGTGGTGGACCGACGGACGGCGAGGGTTCGAGCGATGAAGGCGGCAACAAGCGTCCGCGTGGCGCGCGTCGTCGTCGCCGACGACCCAGGCGTAAGGGCGGCGGTTCATCGGGTGATCAAGGTAGTTCGGAAGCAGGGCCAGAGTCAGGTGAGTGATGCCATGGTAGATCACATGCGTGACGCATTCAGAGACATGGTGAAACGCGTGGGCATGTACCGCGAAGAGGCGTTTCACTTTGTCCGCGAAGGTCTCAGTCACGCGGCAGAGCATGTTCACGGGCAGGAAACCGAATCGCATCAGCTGATTCAGCGTTTCTTATTGGCCGAGCAGATTGACTGGAGCGAACTCGCCGAGCGTTATGACACCGATTCGTTGCCTGATCGCGTTGTGAAGGCGATTGAGCGTGCGGGTGGAATCGACAAACTCGATCGCCACATCACGGGCCGCGAGCTTTGCTGGGGGCTACGTGATTATGCTCTGAAGCGTTGGGGCATGCTTGCCCGGACGGTGTTGGAATCCTGGAATGTGAAGCAGACTGCGGATTTCGGAAACATCGTGTTCGGGTTCATTGAATGTGACCTGATGCAGAAGCAGCCGGGGGATACCAAGGCTGATTTTGAGCATGTGTATGAGTTTGATGAAGCGTTTGATCGTGCCTATCGGCCGTTGATGCTTGATGAGAAAGCTGATTCCGGCGATACGGCTTCGGGCGACGCCGATGATGAATGACGCGCCATCCACTCATTCCGACTGAAGCCTCGCTGGTCCAGTCCTTCTTTTCCCTATCCATCGATCCTTGTTGATCGCATCTTGCTACCCCCCGGGCATTGTCTGCGCTGAATCGGGACGATTCCCTTTTGTTTCTTTCGCCGGCACAAGGCGAAAGACGCCGGTCATATCTTTCTCCGTGGTTGGCGACGCTATCCATTCGCGTCAACTTTACCAAACCAGTCACGGGATATTCCGAGCCCACCGATCGGTTTTCGGACCCTGCGTGTAGATTTCCTGTCGCCAACTTAAGCGCGCGAACGCATTGCCCGATTCCCCTGATGTTGCGAGCGCAACTGCGCTTCGTGCCATGTTGAGTGTCCGTATTTCTCTGGAGGACTCACCCATGTCGACGGTGACGGCTGATAACGCCATTGATAGGCCCGAATCGAATCGAGACGCGGCGGCCGGTACCGGCGGCGACACGGCGCAGGTGGTGAGTTTTCGCCTGGCGGATGAGGAGTATGGCCTGGACATCATGAAGGTCCAGGAAATCATCCTGGTCGGTGAGATCACGGAGATTCCGGAGGTGCCGGACTATCTTCGTGGGTTGATCGACCTCCGTGGGAAGGTGATTCCGATCGTCGATTTGCGTCGCCGTTTCGGGTTGGAAGCCGGCACGTGTACGGAGCAGGCACGGATCGTCGTGGTCAACACGGGCGAGTCGATTTTCGGCATCGTCGTTGATGCCGTGAATGAAGTACTGCGCATTGGGTCGTCGCAGATCGAGCCACCGCCGACGGGCCTGTTGGGGATCGAGCAAGCGTACATCAAGGGATTGGTGAAGATGGAAGACAAGATCATGATTCTTCTGAACATTGATCGCGTGCTTTCCAAGGCGGATACGTCGCAGATTCAACAGCAGTCACGAGGCGCCAGCGTCTCGAATTAGTGTTTAAGAACTGAGTTCGTGCTACCCAGGATAACCGGCAGATCGGGCATTTCTGGCATTGTAGTGATGTCACATAACGGGGCTTTTCCATGGCAAACACCAGCAAACAGGGTACGTCGGGTAACAACCAGTCCGGTCTGGACGGTATGGACTTCACCCAGGATCTTCAGTCACTCAAGAACGCACTGGAGAACATGGGCACAAATGTCTTCATGGCGGACGCCAACCGCAAGTTGATTTACATCAACAAGCAGGGGCGTGAGACGCTTCAGAGCGTCTCGCACATTATCCGCAAGGTCTTCAACGTGGATGCGAGCGACCTGATCGGCCGTTCGATTCATGACTTCCACTCGGATCCGGGCCGCATTGAGAATATCCTGGCGAACCCTGCGAACTTCCCGCGCCAGGCTGACATCGTGTTTGATGAAGTCGTGCTCGAGACCAACATCAACGTGGTCACGGACAGCGACGGTAACATCATGGGGCACGTCGTCAACTGGGAAGAAGTTGGTGCGGCTCGTCGTGCGCTGGCTCAAGCACAGCAACTGAAGCAGATGGTGGAAAGCTCTCCGATGCCGTGCATTCTGGCTGACGAAGATTTCAACATCACCTACATGAACCCGATCAGCGAGAAGACGCTGCAGAAGGTCGAACAGTACTTGCCGGTTCGCGCCAGTGAAGTCGTCGGGCAGAACATCGACATCTTCCACAAGGACCCGAGCCACCAGCGCAACATCCTGAGTAATCCCAAAGCCAACCTGCCGTATCGCGCAGACATTTTGGTTGGTCCAGAGAAATTGGAACTGCTGGTTTCGGCGATCTTTGACGAAAGCGGTAAATTCGTCGGTCCCATGGTGAACTGGGAGATCGTGACCGAACGTCGTGCGGCAGAAGCGGAAGCTGCGAAGAAGTCGGCGATGGTCGAAAACTCCCCGATCAACACCATGTTTGCCGACCGCGACTGCGTCATTGAATACGTGAACCCGGCCACGCGCAAGAACCTGCAGCCGTTGGCTGAGCACCTGCCTATTCCGATCGACAAGGTCGTCGGTGCCAACATTGATATCTTCCATAAGAATCCGTCACACCAGCGTGCGTTGCTGGCCGATCCGAACAACCTGCCGCACCAGGCGCACATCAAGGTTGCCGATCAGACGCTCGACCTTCTGGCGAGTGCGATCTACGACCATGAAGGTGAGTACATCGGTGCGATGGTGACCTGGTCGAACATCACCGAACAGCTGGCGATGGAAGCCGAGCAGCGTCGCATGCAGCAGGAAGCGGAAGACAATGCCAAGACCCTGCAGGACAAGGTCAGTCAGTTGCTTGGCAACGTCAAGGCTGCCGCACAGGGCGATCTGACCACGGCGGTTAACGTCAAGGGGGCTGATGCGATCGGTCAGCTCGGCGAAGGTATTGAGCAGATGATTGAAGGCCTGAAGACGGTCATCAGTCAGATTGTCGAAGCGGCGGATCAGTTTACCGAAGGTGCCCGCGTGGTCTCGGAAGGTTCGACGTCGCTTTCGGATGGTGCTCAGACGCAGTCGGCCAACGTTGAGCAGATGAGCGCGTCGGTTCAGTCGCTGAATCAGATGATCACCGGTGTCGCGGATAACGCGAAGAGTGCCAACGAAGTTGCCGGTCAGACGAGTGAGCGTGCCGAGCAGGGTGGCGAAGCGGTTTCCAAGAACATCGAAGCGATGAAGCTGATCGACAAGTCAGCCGAGCAGATTGCTGAGATCATCGGCGTGATTTCTGAGATCGCGGCACAGACCAACCTGCTGGCACTCAACGCGGCTATCGAGGCCGCACGTGCCGGAGAGCATGGTCTTGGATTTGCCGTTGTGGCTGATGAAGTTCGTAAGCTGGCCGAGCGTTCGAGCGAGGCGGCGAAGGAAATCAATCAGCTCATCAAGGAATCGACGCAGCGTGTAAAGGAAGGTGCCGAGCTCAGCGAGAAGACCGGCCAGGCGTTGCAGAAGATCATCGAGGGCGTGGAAGAGACGGCCAAGGGTATCTCCCAGATTGCCGAGGCCACGAACGAGCAGGCCCAGACGGCGACGGAGGTCAGCACCGGCATTCAGAATGTCGCGTCGATCACCGAGAACAACGCGTCGGCGGCCGAGGAGATGTCTGGTTCGGCGGAAGAACTTGCCGGCCAGTCGAATCAGCTCAAGGAGCTGGTCGCTCAGTTCAAGCTCTAAGATCGCGGTCGGGGCCGGTGCCTTCGGGCGCTATTCCCTGGTCAGCAAGATTGACTATCCCAGCGGGCCTGTGAGCCTTTTTGCGGAGTCGGCATTCGTGCCGGCTCCGTTTTTTTGTGCGCTCTCCGAAAGTTTGTGCGGTGGAGCGAGGGGTTTGTTCATGCGGCGACACTCCCGGGGAGGAAAGTTGGCTGATTGACGTGTATTGCCGGTGGCGTCCGACCGATAATGAGATTACGTTCTGGGTCAGATTCGGACGTCGGCAGTCGTTTGCTGTACGGGGATGCTGCACGGAGGCAACCATGACGGAATTTCTGGAAGCGATCAATCCGATTCACGGCTTCAGTTTGCTGGTCTGCATTCTGTTGGTGGTTGGGGTTGTGATGCGGCGGGTGCGTACGGTGCACATTCCGCTGATGGTTTCTGCGATCGCGATCGATCTTGCCATGGTGCTGTACATTGAGTTCAGCCGTGGTGCCGTGAAGTCTGCCCAGGCGAAGCTCGGAACGTTGATGATCGTTCATATTGCAATCAGTATCGGGGTGCTGGTGCTTTACGGCATTCATGTTTACACCGGGATACGCATGTCGCGGGGTGCGAAAGTCGGGGGCATTCACGGCAAGATCATGATTCCGACGGTTGGTCTTCGCATCCTGAATCTGATCACGAGCATCATGGTGATGGCCATGAAGGGCGGTGGCGGCTAGCATTTCGGGGGGTCTTCCGGGCGGAATCCGGCATTGACAATCCGGGTGGAAGGGGCTTCAATAGAGATATCACTTGGCCTATGGTGCAATTGGCAGCACGTCTGATTCTGGTTCAGAAGGTTCCAGGTTCGAGTCCTGGTAGGCCAGTTTGAAGGAGGAGTTCCGCATGACGGAGCGCCTCCTTTTTTTGTTTGGCGATTCGTTTTCCGCAGGCTTGGCTTCGACTTCTGCATCGCCTTCGCTTCGCTCCGGCTCACGCCAGACTCGCCCGTGTGGGGTCACTTCATTTTGCCTGTCCGGTGGGGCAGGTTTTGTGTGTTCGAGGTGTTGCATGTTGATTGTGGAGCATGCCCGCGGCCGCCTTGGATGAAGATTATTTCGTCGGGCCAGGGGGCGGCTTACCCACCTGATCTCGTCGAACAGCGTGCCATTGCCAAGTCCTTCGAAAAGGGTGCCATGCCCAAGTCCGAAGAGTG
>JBMYUM010000019.1:0-6584 GCA_049605375.1 Phycisphaerae bacterium
TGGTACTCTTGGAGTAGTTCTGCGTACCGAGGAAGCCCAGGAAGTCCTTAACCTGTTCGGCCTGGACGCCCCTCAGTTTTTCCTGCACCCCTGCCTGCACCACCACTGCCGTTTCCGTGACATTACCGTTGACGGTGGTACCGGTAGGCGTGTCGTCGGTCGGCACGAATGCACCGAAGTGCTGCCGTCCTCCTGCCTTTGCGGTATCTCCGCCGAGGTAAGCACAGAATTGTGCAAGGTCTGCCGCGTAGCATTTCGCGGTGTGCGGTGAAAAGTGTCTTTCAAACCGCAGGTAGTTCAGGAACTCGTCAATGATTGATTGCTCAGTCATGATCGCTTTACACTTCGGCGATGAACTATACCCTCTGCCGTCTCCGGATGCGCCCCATAGGCTGCCCGGCGGCTGTGTCCTTACGACTACGTCGCGATCTGATCGAGTTCCATCTCAATTCGCCGGCCCATTTGGTATGACAACACTGCGGCATCGAACCAGTCGAATTTGCTGTGTTTGTCGGCGGCCATCGTTGCAAACGCGTCGATGACTTTCGCTTCCTGCCCTGGCGGATAACGGAAAACAAACCGTTCTTCGCCTTTTACCAAAGATAATTGCCGAACGTCAGTCATGGTATCCTTACCTCTCGCGGGTCTCCGTCCGCGAGTCCATCTCAGATGGCCTACTCAACAATTGGCTTATCGTCGAGTTACAACAGAACCTGATGTAGTTCTGCTGGCTAACCAAGAATTTGCGCCATCCAAAGGCGCTTCGCCCGCCACGACGGTAGCGTGCGAATGTTTTGACATCCTGAATGACCGTATCGTGTGACGCATCGAAGACGCGTTGGACTTGTGCGAGGAGTCCTCGCGTTGCCCGTGGTGCGAATTCGCCGTCAAGGACACCGCTGCGCGAGAGCTTGATCGGATCGGCCTGGAAGCCGCCCTGCCTAGCCCGCGCCCCGTAAAGTTGAGCGGTGATTCCGATGCTTGGCGGTACGTACGGATCATATTCAGTAACCGCAAATACAAGAATTGCATCTGCGCCTAATAAGTCGAGTAATTCCATGGCGTGCGAAGGCGAATCAACGCCGTCGCGCCCCTGATCTGAAAGAATCGCGAGTACGCGACTGACCGGTATGACATTGATGTCATTAGCCAGGCTGAGCTCGCTTGCCATCAGATCCGCAAAACGATCGGGATCGAAGTCGGATGAACCGCTTTGGTTCAAGGCTGGTGCAACGGCAATGGAAAGTGGACCGAGCTGCTCGTTAGAAATGCGAACTGACTCGACCCGACCTTCGCTTGAGCATCCCGACAGGATCAACGCACTCAAGCATGCTGCCGGTAACCAAACCGACCTGACAAGATCAACAGGCATCCTTCGCCTCACTCTCTCGGAATCCTTCCGAGGTGTTCAAGGTCGCCGGCAGCGAATATCAGTCTCATTCTGCTGCGCTTCTTCCTTGAACACCAATGCATCGTCTCTTTCGAACACCAATCTTAGTGATTAGTGGGTTATTTCCGAACGTTGCTAATTCTGGTCCTCAGGTACGATGATCATCGAGGATGTCGGCCGCGCGCGCTGCTCGTTTCTCGGACGAGTGACAGGCTCGGTGACTTCCGTCAGTTTTTCTTCCGGCATACCCGTCAGCATGGGTGAGGCCGGAACCTGTGACCAGACGTTCTCGCGGCCGCCACGCGACGACGTGAAGTAGATTCTTCCGTTTGGTGCAAAGACGGGCGAGAAACTGGCCGTATGACCGTCGGTCAGACGGAACTTTCCACTTCCGTCATGATTCATGACCCAAATATCGAAGAATCCTTCCCCGACTGATCCACGAGGATTGTCCAGGGGCGTTCGATCGGTCGTTGCAAACGCCACGCGTGTTCCATCCGGACTCCACGTGGGGAGAATCATGGCATGTTGCGCACTGGCTGCGATCTCAGTCGGATAGCGAGGTTCGCCATCAACGAGGGTCAACGTCCAGATGCTGAACCATCGGCTTCCGCGTTCACGCGCACGCTGGTACGCGATCGTCGGTCCGTTTGGAGACCATTCCGGAAAGAGCCCGTATCCGATGAATCGCGTTCGTCCGTTGGCAACAGCATCGGCGATCCAAAGTTCCCATTGGCCTCCGTTGGCGGGCAAACGGCTGAAAACAAGTTGCGTACCGTCGGGGGACCAGCTTGGATGCACGTCCTCCGAAGGGCCTGCGGAAACCTGAACCGGCTGTCCACCATCTGCTGACATAATCCAGATGTCCCATGAGCCGCCGCGATTGCTTGCGAATGCCACGCGGCTGTCATCGGGACTCCATACTGGATGAATGTCTGCACTGGGATCGCTGGTGAGCTGCGTCACGGCAACGCCGTCAACGGATTTGATGTAAAGGTCTGCTGCTCGATTGTGGCGCGTCGACGCGAAAACAAAACGGCGCCCGTCGGAGTCGAGGTCCGGATCGAGGTCGCTACCGATGTCAGCAAAGGAATGCTGACGCAGCGAACCGGCTGAACGCGTGAAGTAATTCGAGGTTGGTCCACCATCCACTTCACCGAACATGTTGATGTTCTGTTCGCGGGCCGCAGCCAGGAATCGGTCGGGCATGGAGGTCTCTTCGGCCACCGGTTCGACTGATTCGGTTCTCGCCGTCGAGCATGCCACCAGGTTCGATACCAGGAGGAGGCATGTGAGCATTCCGAGGATTCGCTTTATCATCGTTGATTCCGCCTGTCGCATCGCGAGCGCCTGTCCGTCATGGCAATGTCGACATTCCCCACGCGGGAAGCCAAGACCCCCACTACCACAACGTGCTCGCCATCGTCACATCGGCAGTCAACCGGAGCCGAAATAGCAAGGATTTCGTGGTTTGCGACCCGATAATTGCGGTTTGCACCGTCATTTCACCCGAGGCGACGACGATCGCGGTACCACGCTTCATCGGTGTCCGATAACTATGATTGTATCGTCGCCCTGTGAATTTTGCCTGAACCGTCTGCGAGCGCCGCTTTGGCCTTCCCAGGCGCAAAAACGGCCGATCCGCGCACGCGCCCTGCAGTTCCGATAACACCCGAAGCCGGACTTCTCCACAATCTTCCCACAAAACTCACAGATCTCTAACATATTATGGGTGATAAGTTTGCAAGATTTATGGCGTCATGGGTCGCCAACCCGCAAACACCGGAATAGACTTGCACATAGGCGTTACGGCAATTTGCGAGACGGTGTAGGGTTGCTGCTTGAATCGTCCAATTCGAGCAGCCGGCGGTCGTGCCCGATTGGGTGCATATCTTTCGTTCTCGCGTCGTTTCGCCCGAGTAAAGCTTATGGTCACGATTTGGGGGGGCTGACTGCATATGAGTTCTTCAAACTGTGTGTACTCCACATCGATCGTTGTCATCGACCTGAACACCCAGCGCGATTTCTGTCTGCCTGACGGGGCTTATCCTGTTGAGAATGTCGCGACGCTCGTGCCTGCGCTGGAGCAGGTCATGAATTGGGTTCGCCGGAACAACATTCCGGTCGTATCTTCCATCGATTCTCACCGTGAGGCGGAGCTCTCCCAGAGCGGTGTCATGCGATATGCTGTCGACGGTTCTGATGGGCAGCGAAAAATCGACGTGACGAAGATGCCGGAACGGATCAATGTGCAGGTCGACAACACGCTTTCTGTCCCACTTGATCTATTCCAGTCCTTCCAGCAGGTCATATTCCGTCAACGTGGTAAAGACCTGATGAGCAATCCGAAGGCGGATCGCTTCCTGACCCAGTTGAACACCGACGAGTTTGTCGTGGTGGGAAATGTCGTTGAAGCGGCGGTTCGGAGTGTCACGCTTGGCCTGATCGCGCGCGGGAAATCGGTTACGCTCGTGCCAGAGGCCTGCGGTCACTGGGAATCCGAGGCCGCGGATCTGGCGTTCCGCCTCTGCGTCGCCAAGGGCGTCCAACTCTGCGGGCTGGACGAATTGATGCAACGCGATCTGAAGAAGCCGCGGAAAGTTGTCCGTGTTTCTGAAAGCTCGTCAGATGAGGAAGAAGACAGTTTCGACCGTCACGACGACCGCCACGAAGATCGTCATTCCCCCCGGAGCGCCGGACGTTTGTCAGGCTCTCGTTCTAACGCTAAACTCCAATAGTCAGCGATTGACGGGCGTAGCCTCTGAATTTCTGTGAGGCTACGATGCCGTTGTCATCATTGGGCTGCCATGAATAGCAGGCTTTCGTGATCATCGGGCAGGAGGGCTGTCCCTTGAGTCAGGTGAACCGGTTGAATTGATGCGCATGGCGGCTAGGATGTGATTCGTGGGAATTCCCGGCGTTTTTAGGCGGAATCGGTAGTATGGCCAAGAAGAAGAAGCTTCCCAAGCAACTCGCTATTCTCGATGAGGATATCTGCACGGGCTGTGACGCCTGCGTGGCCGTTTGCCCGGTGGACTGTATCGACAAGATTGCCGACCCGGTTCACCCCGGCTATGCCATGGGTATCTGCACCATCGATTTGACGGTCTGTATCGGCTGCAAGAACTGTGCTCAGATTTGTCCGTGGGGTGTTATCACCATGGTGCCGACGGATGACGTTCTGGCCGAACCAAGCCTGGCGAAGCTGGTCCACATTTAGCGTCTGCATTCTGACCTGCTGTTCATCCTACTTCTGCTGATATCAATCTGGGGCGCTCCACGTGCGGCCTCTCTTTCCTGTCCTCACCTTGACTGACTTTCTCCCTACTTCTGACGTGCTCCGCTGTTGCTAGATGGAGTCATTGCAGCTATTCGTTCCATGCTTTGCATGCAGGGCTTTCTGAGCCTTTGTCGAGCATCGTGCCGTAGGCGTTGTCTTTGGCGATTTCGCAATTATTCTTATACGCAAACCGGCTCGCCAAGCCACGACTAAGTCGCGGCCTGCCGAGCCGGCTGCCGAGCCTTCCCCTCCGGAAAGCATCGCGGGCTATGGGTCTGAAAGAGAGCGTCGGTCACGCAATCTGCGTAGGACGAATGTTCGACGGGCCAATGGGTCACGCTTTGACCTCGCGATTGCCTGTAGTTTACGATACGGGTACGGCGGTCGTCGGAAACGTGATTAGAATTTCGATGACCCGATAAGACCCGCTGGTGCGTGATACGAACGTCGTTATTCGACGCACCGGGGTATGCATCACAGTCGTACGCAATGAAAGGACCTTATTCCGTTATGCCGCTCGCCGTTGCCAACAGCTTGCCGGAAGAGCATGAGATGCTCTTGACTGCCGTTCGAGACTATGCACGAAATGAGCTTCTCGAACGCGAGGCCACGTGGGATCACGACGAATCGTCTGTCGCAGAGATTCTTCCTGAGCTCGCCGACATGGGACTTCTCGGTCTTTCACTTGCAGAGGCTATGGAGGGACATCCCTGCCCTTTCCATGTTTACGCGGCCATCATTCATGAACTCGCCTACTACTCCCCTTCTGTTGCGGTTACCGTTTCGGTTCACAACATGGTGGCGAAGCTGCTCGAGTCAACTTGCCCTTCGGACTTCCGAAGCGAGTACTTGCCGCATCTTGGAACTGCAGAACATTTCAGCGCATTCTGTCTTTCCGAGGCCGGCGCGGGGAGTGACGCCCGTTCAACGGTTACCTCTGCCACGGAGGTTGATGGCGGGTATGTTCTCAACGGCGAAAAGATGTGGATCACGAACGGCATGAAGGCACGGTGGTTTCTGACGCTGGCGCGCATCAAGGGCCGGGATGAAGCCGAGTCTCTAACGGCCTTCCTCGTTGACGGAAACTTCGACGGCATCGAGCGCACCAAGATTCGCGGCAAGATGGGCATCCGTGGAAGCGAGACCGCGGTTATCGCATTCAATAACTGTCTTATTCCTTCTTCTTACATGCTCGGCGAACCCGGACGCGGATTGAGCGTTTTTCTTGGAGTCTTGAACGAAGGGCGTGTTGGTATTGCGTCTCAATCGACCGGTATTGCGGAAGCATGCCTCGACGAAATGATCTCCTACGCCGGGCAGCGCGAACAATTTGGACGTCCCATTGGAGAGTTCCAGGCCATTGGGAACAAGCTTGCGGACAGTGCCACGGAATTTGAAGCGGCACGGCTTTTGACCTGGCGTGCCGCGGTCAATATCGAAGCCGGGCGCAAAGACAGCGGCCCTGCCTCGATGGCCAAGCTGTGTGCGAGCGAAACGGCGAATCGCATCGCCTACCGGGCGGTACAGGTTCACGGCGGCACGGGATACGTGAACGAGTGCCGCGTTGAGCGGCTCTACCGGGACGCACGCGTAACCACAATCTATGAGGGAACAAGCGAAGTTCAGCGATTGATCATCGCCCGCAACCTCAACAATGGCGTGCCCATGGACTGAATACCGCGTTTTTGACGCTGCCATCGGCGATTCCTGTCCTCCACGCAGTAATGGACGGCATTTCGGGTGGCGTGACCAAATTCCACGTAACGTGTATGATCGTATAGTTAATGACTTGGTTCGGATGAATGTGCGACGAGGCTGTCTTTCGGTCGCCCTGCCGAATCCATGAGGTTCTTAGGGGGCCGGTTGTCCATGAATTTCGAACTGTCTGATGATTTGAAAGCCCTGCAGGATGTA
>JBMYUM010000019.1:6594-19846 GCA_049605375.1 Phycisphaerae bacterium
CGCGCAGCTTCGCCGCTGAGCATATTGCTCCACACGCCCGCGAATGGGATCGAGAAGCAGATATTCCGCGAGACGTAGTCGGGAAAATGGCGGAATTGGGCCTGCTGGGCATTTTCGTTCCAGAGCAGTATGGCGGTTCCGGCCTCGGCGACATGGGGGCGACCGTCATCATGGAGGAAATCGCCCGTCATTGTGGTGCTACGGCATTGCTCCTCGACGCACACAACGCCCTTGCCTGCGCTCACCTTCTTGTCGGTGGCAATGACGCTCAGAAAGAAAAATACCTTCCTGATCTGGCTGCCGGCAAGTATCTGGGGTCCTGGGGGCTTTCGGAACCGGGCAGTGGAAGCGATGCGGCTTCGCTGACGACAACTGCGGAACTTCAGGGCGACGAATGGGTCTTGAATGGTGCCAAGCAGTGGATCACCAACGGCCACTACGCCAAAGTTTTCATCATTATGGCCAAGACCACTCCGGAAGGTGGTCCCAAGGGTATCAGCGCATTCATTGTCGAGCGCGATACGCCGGGCCTGATCATCGGCCCGAAGGAAGACAAGATGGGCATGCGTGGATCGGACACCGTTCCGCTAACGCTGGACAACCTTCGGATTCCGAAAGAGAACTTGTGTGGTGAGCTGAACAACGGCTTCATCGATGCGATGCGAGTGCTTGAGCGGGGCCGCATCACCATCTCCGCCATGGCTGTTGGCATTGGTCGCGGTTCTCTTGAAGAGGCGTTGGCCTACGCGCAGCAGCGCCAGTCGTTCGGTCGTCCTATTTTTGAGCATCAGAGCATTCAGTTCATGCTGGCCGATATGGCGCTTGAGGTTGAGGCCGCGCGCTTGCTCGTTCGCAATTCGGCGCTCATGGCAGACCGCGGTGAAGACTGCAATGTCAATGCCTCGTACGCCAAGCTCTACTGCACCGAAATGGCTACGCGGGCGGCACTGAATGCTATTCAAATCCAGGGTGGCATGGGCTACACGAAGGAGATGCCCGTCGAGCGTTACATGCGCGACGCCAAGCTGTGCGAGATCGGCGAAGGCTCATCCCAGATCCAACGAATCATCATCGCGAAGCATTTGCTGAAAAAATAAGAAGTAGAGATACAGCTATGGAATATCGACTGGACGACGATCATCAGATGTTACGCGACCAGGTGCGGGAGTTCGCCACACGCGAAGTTGCGCCCGGTGCTGCCGAGAGAGATCTATCGGCAAACATGCCGCAGGCGTTGTTGGAGAAGATTGCCGAGATGGGTCTTTTCGGCATCGCCATTCCTGAGGCGTACGGCGGCGCAGGCATGGGCTGCATCGCGTCTTCGCTTGTCGTGGACGAGGTCTCGGTCGCTTGCGCGGGAACTGGCGTGTTGCTCAGCGCCCACACATCGCTCTGTGTTGATCCGATCTTGAATTTTGGACGTGAAGAGCAAAAGCAGAAATATCTCCCACGGATGGCATCGGGTGAGTTGATCGGCTGCCTGTCGTTGACCGAGCCCGGAAGCGGCAGTGACGCCGGGGCTGCAACCTGCACCGCCGAGTACAAAGATGATGGCTGGCATGTCAACGGCACGAAGTGCTTTGTCACCAATGGCAAAGAGGCCGGCGTGATGGTGTTGCTTGCCGTCACCAATCCGGACGAACCCAAGCGGCGTCTCAGCGCATTCATCGTCGATACGGATACGCCAGGCGTGCGCATCGGCAAGTTGGAAAAAAAGATGGGGATTCGCTGCTCATCGACCGCCGAGTTTGTCTTTGAGAATTGCGTCATTCCTCATGATGCGTTGCTCGGGGAACGCGGTCGTGGACTCCGGGTGGCGTTGACGACGCTTAACGGCGGACGAATCGGTATCGCCGCACAGGGTCTTGGCATTGCCCGGGCGTGCCTCGCCGAGTCGACCAAGTACGCCAACACGCGTGTCCAGTTCAACAAGACGATTGGCAACTTTCAGGCGATCCAGAACAAGATCTCCGACATGGCGGTCGGGGTCGAAGCGGGTCACTTCCTGACGTATAGGGCCGCGCACCTGAAAGACACGGGGCAGGACTACGTGCAGGCCGCCGCGATGGCGAAGCTGTTTACGGCGGAAACGGCATCAGCGGCAGCGGCAGAGGCGGTTCAGGTATTCGGCGGATACGGCTACTGCCAGGATTATCCGGTCGAACGGTTGATGCGTGACGCCAAGATCTGCGAGATTTACGAAGGAACGAGCGAGATTCACCGCCTCGTTATTGCACGAACGCTGGTTGCCTGAGAGTTTGCGTGATTGCCGGACAGGTGACGTTGGGCGTGATTCGTTTATGATGACACGCAGTTCGGGTTTGCCCAGCCTTCGCATCAAGACGTAACCGATGTGCATGCTTCACTGCTCCGCCCGTTGACGAGCAGTTGGCATGCGATGGGCGGGTGTCGCAAACAGGAGTTCTTCGCGTGAAACACAACGAAGGTGCCACGGTCGCTGTTATCGGCGCCGGAACGATGGGGCGCGGCATCGCGCAAGTATTCGCTCAGGGCGGTTATGCGGTCAATCTGTTCGACGTCTCCGCTGCGGCGTTGGAAGACGCCCGACAGCAGATCAAGGCCATGCTGGATAAGGCCGCTGGCAAGGGCAAGATTTCTTCGGACGATGCCGAAGCCGCCATGAGTCGTCTGACAACCGTGGAACGTCTTGACGACCTCCCGACTTGCAAGCTGATCGTCGAGGCCGCTACCGAAAAGCCTGAGATCAAACAGGAGATTCTGTCGAGCGTCGCGAAGCGACTGGAACCCGACGGCATCCTTGCGAGCAATACCAGCAGTATCAGCATTACACAACTTGCGGCCGGTACCGACTGCGCCGACCGGTTCATCGGCATGCACTTTTTCAACCCCGTGCCGATCATGAAACTGGTGGAAGTCGTTCGCGGTTTGCAGACCAGCGACGACACGGCCCAACAGGTCATCAAGTATGCCGAGTCAGTCGGCAAGACTCCGGTTTCGTGCAACGACCATCCAGGCTTTGTGTCCAATCGCGTCTTGATGCCGATGATCAATGAGGCGATCTTCACGCTGCAGGACGGCGTTGCCACCGCGGAGGCGATTGACGACATCATGAGGTTGGGGATGGCCCACCCCATGGGGCCGCTGACGCTCGCCGACCTGATCGGGCTGGATGTCTGTTTGTTTATTCTGGAAGTCCTACACCGCGACCTTGGCGAAGATCGCTACCGCCCCTGTCCGTTGCTTCGCAAGATGGTGCAGGCGGGTCGATTGGGTCGCAAGTCCAAGCACGGATTCTATCGTTATGAGTAAGACTCAGATTCATCTTGAGATCAGCGGCGAGAGCGCGTCAATCACGTTGCGCACGGAAGACGGGCCGAATGTCATGTCTTCTGCCGTATTGAAAGAGCTTCAATCTGCACTCGCTGATATTCGCGGCAGCAAAGGTGTTCGATGGACGGTTGTTCGCGGAGAGGGCAAGGTCTTTGTTGCCGGTGCGGACATCAAGGAAATGGCCAACTACGGGCCTGATGAGGCACGGGCGTATGGTCAGTTGGGCCAAAGCGTCCTGAAAGATCTTGCCACCCTGCCTTGCGTCACGGTCGCATCCATCAACGGTGCAGCGTTGGGTGGCGGTCTTGAGTTGGCATTGGCCTGCGACTTCCGCCTCGCCGTACGTACAGCCAAGGTTGGATTACCGGAAACATCGCTCGGTCTGATTCCGGGCTGGTCCGGCATTCCGCGACTGACCAAGCTTGTCGGCGAAGCCGCTGCCAAGCGGCTGTTTTTCTCCGCGCTGCCGATTCCTGCAGAAGATGGTGTGGCGATGGGCTTGATTGATGAGGTGGTTAATTCCGCCGACGACCTGGACTCGCGCGTGCCCGTGTACTGTCGTTCCTTCCGCCGCGGTTCGCCTGAAGCGATCGCGTTGGCCAAGCGTGCTTCGCTCGAAGGCAACGACCTTGATATGTTTGCTGCGTGCTTTGGAACGGACGATGCCCGCGAGGGTATTTCGGCGTTTGTCGATAAGAGAATCGCTCGTTGGATGGAAGGAAATGATGCGTAAAGACCCGATGACGGACGCACAGGGAACGGCTCAGGAATCCGCTAAGCCTTTTGTTGGTCCCGACGACCTCGGCGCTTTTGTTCCTGACGAGTCGCTGGGGGAACCAGGCTCGTTTCCGTATACGCGCGGCGTCCACCGCACGATGTACCAGCAGAAGCTCTGGACAATGCGGCAGTTCGCCGGTTTCGGCACCGCCGCTGACACCAATGAGCGTTTCAAGTTTCTTCTCCAGAAGGGGCAGACGGGTCTCAGCACAGCTTTCGACCTGCCGACGCTCATGGGGCGAGACAGTGACGATGCGTTGTCACTCGGCGAAGTCGGACGATGCGGTGTCGCTATCTCGTCACTCGAAGACATGCGTCGACTCTTCCAGGATATTGATCTTGGTGCCGTCAGTACCAGCATGACGATTAACGCGCCGGCTGCCATTATACTCGCGTTTTACATCGCGGTAGCGAAGGAAAATGGTACACCGCTCGAAGAACTCAAGGGAACGCTTCAGAACGACATCCTGAAGGAGTTCCACGCTCAGAACGAATATGTTTACCCTCCGCGCCCTTCGTTCAAGCTTGTCATTGACACCATCGAGTATTGCACGGAACACATGCCAAAGTGGAACACCGTCAGCGTCAGCGGTTATCACATTCGTGAAGCCGGTGCGAGCGCAGCGGAAGAACTTGCTTTCACACTGGCTGACGGCATTGCTTATGTCCATGGTTCCATCGAGCGTGGTCTTGACGTCGATGAATTTGCGCCACGTATCAGTTTCTTCTTCGATGTTCACAACGACTTCTTCGAAGAAGTATGCAAACTTCGCGCGGCCCGTCGCATCTGGGCTCACGTCATGCGTGATCGCTTCAAGGCCAAGAATCCGAGAAGTTGGCTTCTTCGCATGCACTGCCAGACTGCCGGTGTTACGCTGACGGAGCAGCAACCGACGAACAACGTGGTCCGTGTTGCGTTGCAGGCGTTCGCGGCGGTTCTGGGTGGGACACAAAGTCTTCACACGAACAGCATGGATGAGACCCTTGCTCTTCCAACCGAGCACGCCGTCAAGGTCGCCCTGCGTACTCAACAGATTATCGCTCACGAAACCAACGTAGCGCAGACGGTCGACCCTCTCGGCGGCAGCTATTTTGTCGAGAAACTCACCAGTGAAATTGAGGCCAGCGCCTACGGCATCATTGACCAGATTGATGCCATGGGTGGCGTGATTCAGGCCATTGACCGCGGCTACTTCCGCCGCGCGATTGCCGAATCAGCGCAAGCACAGCAGAAGTCACTTGACGGCGGTGAGACCAAGATCGTCGGCGTCACGGACTTCATTGATGAAGAACCGCCCGGCATTGAGATTCTGAAGATCGGTCAGGAAACGGAAGAAGAACAGGTGGCACGACTCAAGGCGCTCAAGCAACGTCGTGATGCTGCCGCGCATGAGGCTGCACTGGCTCGAATCCGTGAAGACGCCAACAATAACCTGAACATGATGCCGGCCCTGATCGCCGGCGCTGAGGCTTATGCTACTGTTGGCGAAATGATGGAAGCCATGAAGGACGCATTCGGTGCGTACGACGGCGGCCCGGAGTGGTAAGGCCCCGGAGTTGCAAGGACCCCGGAGTAGCAAGGACATAGTCGGGCAGTCAGAGCACAAGTTCTGATCGGCCATCTGCATAAGGAGGCGGCTCGTTGAGCGCCACATCTCATCCACCGCGCGTACTGCTTGCAAAGATCGGACTCGATGGCCACGATCGGGGTGTCAAAGTACTGGCACGATCGTTCCGTGATGCCGGCTTCGAGGTCATTTACACAGGCCTCTGGCAAACCAGTGAGGCGACGATGTACGCCGCCATGCAGGAGGACGTCGATGTCGTCGGTGTCAGTCTGCTGTCAGCCGCGCATATGACGGTCATGCCGGAGATTCTGCGTCACCGAAAGGCGTTGAACGTCGAGCACATTCCGATCGTGCTTGGTGGCATTGTCCCGGAAAGCGACCTCGCTCCGTTGCGTGACATGGGCATCTCAGCCGTCTTCAACCCCGGTTCGCCAATCGATAAGATCCTCGAGACGATGCGGGAACTCGTGACCTCGCGCAAGACGATTCCTCTGGAAGAAGCCAAGGCGGGCTACGAGGAAGGTGATTGGCGCTGCCTTGCTCGCGTGGTTACGGCCTTGGAGCGAGACGAATCACTCGCGGGTTTTGCGCCCGAAAGTCGCGGCGCTCGCATCATCGGTGTGACCGGAAGCCCCGGCGTCGGCAAGAGTTCATTTATCGCCAGACTGGGCCGAACATTGGGCGAACGGAACAAGAAGGTCGCCGTCCTCGCCGTCGATCCCAGCAGTCCCGTTACCGGTGGTGCCCTTCTGGGCGATCGTCTGCGGATGATGGCCGGCCAGGGCGACCAGCGTCTGTTTGTTCGAAGCGTTGCATCCGGCAACGTACAGGGTGGTCTCGGCCCGAATTGCACTGAAATCGTCAAGCTTCTGGATGGCTTCGGCTTCGATTACATCATTGTCGAGACAGTGGGTGCCGGCCAGGCAGATGTAACCATCCGTGAGCTGGCACACGATGTCGTGCTTCTCTTGATGCCCGAATCCGGTGATGCCGTTCAGTTCTCCAAGGCTGGTATCATGGAGATCGCGAGCTGTTTCGTGCTCAACAAGTGTGACCTGCCGGGAGCTGACGCAACCGAAGCTCAGCTTCGGGGCGCGGTCAGCGATGATCGTGCAGTCTGGCGGGTCAGCACGGTTCGCGGTGAAGGCATTGAACAAGTCGCCGATTGGGTCGCCTCGCGGTAGCAAGCGCTTCACGGTCAGAGTCATGACGGTGCAACGTGCGGCGTACCGTCACCCGTGATGAATCTTTGTCCGCGGATTACAAGTACGGCATATCTCTGGCAGGGACGTCATGGCCAAGCAACTGGACTCCCCTTTCGTGCAGCTCGTGGATGACCTTAATGACGAGCTCAGTTCGTTCGTGCCCCCCGACGAGGTCACACACGTCTACAATCCACTGACTTATGCAAGGCCCAACTTTCTGACATTCTGTCATCGATTCGGGACCCATACACGTCAGGGCCAATTGAGGATGAAGAAGGGGCAGGTGTTGCTGCTGGGCATGAATCCGGGTCCGTGGGGCATGGCCCAAACAGGCGTCCCCTTCGGTTCGGTCAGTATGGTCAGAGACTGGCTGAAGATCGATGAACCGATCGGGCGACCGGATGACGAGCATCCCAAGCGGCCTGTTCAGGGCCTGGCATGTTCTCGCGAAGAAGTGAGTGGCGCACGGCTGTGGGGGTGGGCACGTGAGGTGTTTCAAACGCCCGCAAAGTTCTTCAAGATGTTCTTTGTCTACAACTACTGCCCGCTGGTATTCATGGAAGAGAGCGGGAGGAACCGAACGCCCGATAAACTCCCGGTGGAATGCCGAGACTTTCTTACCCATGCCTGCAATCGGGCTCTCACGAAATTGATCGACGGGTTGAAGCCACGCATGGTCGTTGGCGTGGGGGCGTTCGCTGAAAAGCAGGCGCGCAGTTGTTGCGACGCGGCGATGCCGATCGGGCGCATTCTTCATCCAAGCCCAGCCTCCCCACTCGCCAACCGCGATTGGGCGGGAACGGCTACAAGGCAATTGATCGAACTGGGCGTGCTTGATCAAGAACCCAGAGCTAACGCTGCTACGATCCTGCCGACTTGAGCATCGCCACCATGCACTGGGAGAGCATCGAGCGTCTTGGACCGCGAAGGCGTGCCTCACGAATGGCATCGTGCATGGTTTGACCTTCGTCGGATACCGGCGGCGAGAGCGTTGGTGATTGACTCGTCGCGTCAGACGGATTTTCACTCACCAATGCCGGCGATTCAACCCTCACTTCTCCTGTACGATTCGCGTTGAACATGGCATGAGTTGTGTATCCTCCGGCAAACGCAAGGAGCCAGCTCGCCGCAATACGGACCCAAGCCGTCACCTTCCTTGGCTGCCCACCACGATGCGTGGTCATCTTACGCTCCGAACGCTCGGACAAGGCTTCGGCGCTCGGGGTCTGCTCCAATCTGGAGCGGACGGCAACCAGTCGATCATACTCGTCGCGCAGGTCGGGGTAGTCATTGAGAAGTTTCTCAAAACGACGCTGGCGTTCAGGGTCCAGCTCATAGCCCAAGGCTTCGGGGAGAAGCTGTTCAAATTCCTCGTGACTCATGATTGACCCTCCAGGTAGTCCCTCAGGTTTTGCAATCCACGAACGTAATGCGTCTTTACCGTGGACGGTGCCAAATCCATGTCCCTGGCAATGGATGCAAAACTCTGCTCATCAAAAATCTTCGCCGCCAGTACAAACCGTTGCGTTTCACTACAGGCGGCCATGGCCCGTATCAGTTCATCGTGGCGCTCCGTCGTCGCACCGTCGAACGTTGGCGCACGCTGTGCGTTTCTCTGGTCTTCCAGGGGCGCCCAGTCATCGACGCTCTCGGTCGGCGTACGGCACTGTTTTCGATACGCATCCAACGCACAATTGACGGTCACTCGTCGCAGCCACGCCCGGGGCGATGCCGGATAGTCGGCCTGACAATGACGATTCCAGCGAACAAACACATCCTGCACCACGTCCAATGCATCGTGATGGCGGCCCAGAATGCGAAAGGCCCATCCATACATGTCGTTGCGGAGCATTTGGAAGGGATCGTTGGTCATGGAAGAAATCTATTCGCCAGTCGTTGGAACGAACGAAACGGCCACAATTTCGTGGGAACGGTCACGAAACGCCTGCCCCATGAATTGCCACGAGACCGTTTGGGCAGTGGCCTTTCCGCCTTTGTCTTCTTCGGCCGTGTGATCCTCGACCTCTTTGTCGAGCCCGTTGTGCTCCACGATTCGACCGGGAAGCGTTACGGAGATTTCGAAGGAGTGTCCACCCGTGTCGCTTGTGATCTGGTGGTATTCTCTCTCTGTTTCGTAGGCCTGTCGAACAGCCTGATGTTCAGCAAGGCTGAGCGTGTCGGCAAGCGTTGCGAAATAGGCGCGGCGTGCCGCTTCGACCACCTGCTCTCCTCTTCGTTGCAGGCATTGCTCGCGTGGTTCGTCCATGAGCATCAAACAGGGCTCAATCTGTTGCTTGATCGCATCTTCGTCGTAAATCGCGAGCAGCGCACGTCGCGCTTTGAGATGGGCAGTCAATTCAACACCTGTGACAGCATCGGAACGTGATTTTTTCCAAGCACGGTCGGTCATCTCAATCTGCCGCAGCGCTTCTGCGTTGGCGAACGCGAGGACAATTTCCATGCGTTCTTCCAGCGTTAATGTCTGGCTGTCTTTCTCACCGAGTTCCGTGATGTCTTCGTTTTCGAGGATCTGCCGGTGCCAGTAGTCTATGTAGTTCCAGCGACGTGGCTGATAGGTTCGGCGAAACGTGTAGTAGGTGCCTTCATGCGTCGATTCGACTGTCACTGCCGTTGGAAATGCCAGATGCTGGCTGTCGTCGGCGGAAGCGTAGGAACCCGGAAGTTGATCACCAGCGGCGAAATGCCACGACTGGCTGACCTCGTACTTGTCCTTGGTGTTCTCGAGTCGGGTTGGCTCCGCTTCGAACGGGGACGCGTGAAGGGTATCGAATTCCTCTTGCGTCCCTTTGTAATGGAGCGTGATATCAACGCTTCCATCCATGGAGACCACGATCTTCTCTTCGCGTTCAAGGCAGCCGCTGGACACCAGGACAATCCCCATACCGAGAACCAGAGCCGTCATATTGCGAAACAGGGAATTCGTTTTCCGGACCACGAGCGATGGGCCGTTTGATTCCGCGTCGCACGGTCGTGACTCGTGACGATCGAATTTGACGTATTCAGCCATGATGTCTCTCCATGCCATTCGTGCTGATTCGGCGAGGATCTCGGCCTGATCCCCGCCCTTCCACACATGTGGACGAACGTTGCTCCTCAATCGACGACACACATCTATTTTTTTGATGAGATTTCCGGGTCTGGGGAACCGGGTCCGGGGCACAGGGCATGGAACACCGGGGATGGCGCACGAAAAAGGGGCGACGCCGGTTGATTCCGACTCTCGCCCCTGGGTTGAATCCGGTTGTGTTTTCGTCGATTCGGCAGCGATCAGCCTGATCGCCAAGTCTTCACGTGCTACTTTCGACGGCGATACATCGTTGCCCCCACGCCCATGAGCATGAGGACGGCGGTTGCCGGTTCCGGGACGGTGGTCGCCAGAACGCGGTCAATGACCAGTTCCTGCCCACCGATCTGCAAGGTCTCAAGCCCGGCGCCATAAATGGTCACAATTCCAAATCCAGCGAAACCGCCTTCCGGCGGAGCGACGACGACATCAAATCCAGGCTCCGGACTGAGCGGGATTTTGGTCAGGTCATCAAGCACGTAGCGAGTGCCATCGTTGATCGTGAAGTCGACCGTGCCGCCAAAGTCGCGATACGCAAATCGAAGAATGCCAACGGGATCGTCCAAGCCAGTGAAGTCGAACTTTGTGCCGATGTTGTTCATCTGGAGCGGCACCGACTCAAAGAAAGACATGTAGTCTCCCCCGACCATAGCCTGCCCGAATACTTCTCCAGCGGTGGACGCAAAGGCTTCAACGGACATGACGATGTTGTCTTCCATGAGGACGACATCTCCTGGCGTATGGCCATCTGCTCCGCCATACGTTGTCCCGACGGCAACGCCCTCGAAGTCAAAAACGGCATCTGCAGCCTGCGCGTTCGTGTTGATGCTGAGTGCACACGCGATGGCTGGAATGATCAGTATCTGCAGCCTCATATTGCCGCTCCCATTCACCGGCCAAACGCGAACCCCATTGGTTGACGCGTCGGCGGGTTCCCCCATGTATTTGGTGCTGGGATGACAAGACCTGATTCCCAGCGAGACATGCTAGGCTCGAGAAAAAGTCACAATCAAATCCTAGAAGTGATATCGGAACTTTGGTTATCGGTCCTGACCGGTCGCGGGTCGGTTCGTGGAGTACCTTCTCGGAACACAAATTGCGGCTATCGGATGTCGCAGACCGGAAACCCGGAGGTTTCCCAGAGAAATGGTTGATTCGGGATGCGGGCTTGTCATAAATCGGTGTATTGTTGTGAAGCAGGCTGAACCTAGGCTGTTGTTTTCGGACCGGCACAATGGTAAGCTCTGGATATTCAGGAGGGGTGGGTAACCATCCACAATGCCTAACGTCGTCATTTAAGAAGCCGACTCGATTCATTGACTGCAACAGCCTCAAATTGGGGTGCTGGGCTGTCGATGCTTGTCGTATGACAAGACGCTAGGTTCGCGTTCCAAGAAGAAATTACCGAGTTGAAGGGGCTGGGTATGTCCCCAGGGGTGCTGGGTTTGCGTTTCTTCTTGCGAGTGTATGTGTGTAATCGGCCTATCATTTGTATCGAACCATTGATCGCTGGGCTAATGGATCGCTGGGGTTAATGGCGCGGGCGTGCGTCGGAGGGATATGTCTATGAGCCGTTTCTCGACGAGTCGGGAGCTTCAGTTCGGGTGCATGGGAATCGTGATGCTGCTGGCCTGCCAGGTGCAGGCGGCGGTCAATCTCGAATTCAGACCTGCCTCGCAGACCGTCACGAACAACACGGTTGTCGACGTGGAGGTCTATGCTGTATCAGATAGCGCCAGTAATCAGACGGTCGGTCGTCTACAGGCGCTTTTTTCATGGGACCCCACGGTTCTCCGGCTAAGCGGGATCGTTGACAACGGCCCGTACAACTGGCTATCGATCGGTTTCCCCAACAGCCCGGCCAACTCACCTTTGAACAACGGAATTCCTGCCAACGATGGCGATGCCGCTGTTGTGGCTTTGTCTCAGTTTGATCCGGCCCCGTTTGCCGAGGCGACACCGGCGGGTCTTTTGATTGCAACGCTGCAGTTTACGGCGATCGACACGGCCACGGACAGCCCGGTCGGCCTGCTGGCCTCGCTGGGTGGCGAAGTCACGGTCGTATTCGACATCCCGGCCGGCGAAATGCAAATGGACGTCACGGGTACGCTCGGTTCAGACGTCACGGTAACTGTCACCTGTACACTCGATTCCGACTGCGATGACTTCAATGACTGCACGACGGATACCTGTGGTGGTCAAGTTTGCTCCCACACCAATGTCTCCGCCGGCACCGCTTGTGGTGATGTAACGAACAATGAGTGTGATAACCCGGACACCTGCGATGGTGCCGGTACCTGCCAGCCCAACTACGAAGCAGCCGGTTTTGCCTGCGGCAGCATTCTCGACGATGACTGTACGAATCCGGACTCCTGCGACGGTGCGGGGGCATGCCTGGCGAACCATGAGTCCGCTGGTACGGCGTGCGGAAGTGCATCAGACACGGATTGCGACAACCCGGATACCTGCGATGGTTCGGGTACCTGTGACACCAACGTTGAACCGGCCGGCCTGGCTTGCGGAAATCCGAACAAGGACCAGTGTGACGATCCGGATTCCTGCGACGGCAGTGGTAGCTGTGATCCGAATTATGCTTCGGCCGGCACGAATTGCGGCGATCCGACGGATTCGGCCTGTACCGATCCAGACACATGCAACGCGACAGGCATCTGCCTTGAGAACAACTTCTCAGGTTGCCTGCCGCCGACGCCCTTCTGCATCGATGATGGTAAGGGCGCGCCGTTGTGCGTCGAGTGTATCTTCGGCGACAACGCTCCATGCGACGACAGCAACCCCTGCACCGCCGACTTCTGTGACCTTGCCGGCGTGTGCCGAAACGCACCGGATCCGAAGAACGGTATCAGCTGTGCTGACAGCCTGTTCTGCAATGGCGCTGAGGTCTGCCAAGACGGTGTCTGCCAGTCACTTGTCGCTCCTTGCGACGATGAGAATCCATGCACGGATGACAGCTGTGATGAGAACATGGACAGCTGCACCAATACCAATGACGACACCAATGACCCGGATGACGGCCTGTTCTGTAACGGTGTAGACACCTGCCTGAACGGTGCCATCATTCCTGGCGATCCGCCGACGTGTGACGACAACAATCCTTGTACGGACGATTCCTGTGACGATGTTATGGGTTGCGTTCAGACCAACAACACGGTCGACTGTGACGACGGTGACGAATGCACCTTGGATGATGCGTGTTTCGGCGGTGTCTGCGTCCCAGGTCCACGCCCCACCGGTAACGGTCGCGTCGACCTCGTGTGGCAGCCGACGAGCACATTCGTTGAAACCGG
>JBMYUM010000020.1:0-19476 GCA_049605375.1 Phycisphaerae bacterium
AAGTAAACTACCATGCGCTTGAAGTACCCGATGCCATCGCAGAGAAGGCGAGCCCCGAAACAGACATTGTGATTCGTGAAGAAATCCGGCGCATGCTTCCACCGGATGACGAACACAAAGAAAGCGGTGACATTCTGACGGCACACTGGTGTGTCCCCAAAGCCAATATCAAAGCCCCCAATGTCGTGGGTGTCATGTCAACGCGTAGCCTCCTGGATGACGCTCTTGGCGCGACCCGACTCGCTCACCTCGAATGCTTGGCTGTAGACTGCTCAGCTGCGGCGCTCAGTCGCTTGGGAAATGTCCTTCGCCCCAACAACAAACAGGAAGTCTGGGGGATTCTCGACATTGGCTACAGACAATCGCGACTGGTGATCTGCATGAACGACATCCCCGTGCTCGCGAGATCCGTTGGTGATGGTGGGCATGCCTGGACCAGGCTCATTGCTGACGACCTGTCGATCTCTGAACAATCTGCCGAAATTCAGAAGAAAGAACACGGACTCAATATACCGCGTCGCAAGAACGATCCGGATTCGAGCGACGGGCCTAACAGTGAGATCGGCACCATGCTCTTTGGCATCTTACGCTCCAGCCTCACGGCTATGGCTACCGAAGTCAATCGTTCGTATGAGTATGCCTTAAGCTGTTACGGACACTGTGAAGCTTCCGATCTGATACTTGTCGGCTCCGGCGCCCAACTGAAACAACTGCCATCGTTTCTGGAAGATGCACTGGGAATTAACGTTTGCCGCGCAGAGCAGTACATCGATCGCGAAGATTGTCGGTTGCAGATGGAACACCAGGATGCGGTGCAGGTAGGGCGCTACGCTACGGCACTTGGTCTGGCTATCGCCGAGTAGGACGTATGGGAACGATCTACTGATGATCTCGATCAACCTCATCCCCAAGGACATTCTCGTCGCCCGTAGTCGGCATCGTCGTGCCATGCGTTGGCTTAGCGCTTGTGGACTCGCGGTCACCATGCTGACGGTCGTCGCGGGAGTCGACTGGTTGAATCGATCGCAGCTCTACAAGCTCTCCAACCGGCGCGATGCCCTGCGTGATAAGCTCGTTGAAGTTCGGAAGAACCTGGACAACCTCACGGCTGTCGGAGATGAACTCAAGCTTCAGATTGAACGTGCGAGCGCACTGCATGCGAAGCGCCCCTGGTCCGGCATGCTCATGATGACGGCCAGTCATCTTGGAGACGCCATGTGGTTGACTCGCTTTGCGACCATTCCGGAAGTTCCGCAGAGACGATCACGGCGTGCCCGCGACGAAGTAGAAGACAAGGAAGAAGAAGGCAAAGAAGAAACAGTACAAATCGACGCACCGCGAAAACTCCGCCTCGAGGGCTTTGCTCTCGAAGCCGGCGATGCCACACTACTCGTCGCAGCGTTACAAAAGGAGCAGATCTTCAACGAAGTTAAGCTCGTTCAAACCCAGCGCCATGAAGAACGCGAGAGCGTGCGTTTCAAGTTTGAGATCATTTGCAGCTGGTAACCTATCGATGAACAGCACCACACATCGAGCTTTGATGACTGTTGACGCGCTTGGCTTTGTTGTCGTTGCAGCATGCCTGGCCGCAACCCTGGCCATTCTGTCCGATCAATCCGAGCGGAGAAGCCAGACGATCCCCGAGCTTGAACAGGTCATCAACGATACGAGCATTGCCATCAGTCAGCTTGAACAGCAAGCGGCCAATCAGGAGCTCGAGATTGGTGAACTTCGAAAGAAGCTCTTTGCACCTGGCCAACTACCGCAAGTCACTTCCATGGAGAACTATATTCAGGAACTCTCCAGTCTGGCGGCCACACACGACGTGCAGGTGGTCTTGCAGAAACCGCTGGAAGCGGCCACATATCCGGGCCTTCTTGAAGAGCGATTGTCCTACTCGGTTTCCGGCGCCGGAGCAAACATCGTCCAGTTCCTCAAGGCCGTGGAACAGGCTGAGCATTGGGCTGATGTTGGCTACCTGAATATACGCCAGCAATCGAGCAGCGGAAATCGTGGACGGTCGACCGAAGTGCAAGAGGAAGTCAGCGCACTACTCACCTTCAGTCTTTTTTCTCACCGGGCCGACGAGGAGTCTGCGGACGGTGAATCAACCGCAAGTATCGATTCGACAAGGCAAGAGGAGAATCGACGGTGAACCGGCGGAAGAAGCTGATTGCAGGTGTCCTTGCACTCTGTGTTGTGGGGTTGATTCTGGATAAGACCGTTTTCCAGAGCATCGACGTCCCCGCCACGGTTTATGCAAGAGCCGTCGGTACCGCGACAGAAGAGGCAGCAACAGCCGCAAACAAGGGTGAGCCAATCCCCGAGCTCCCCTTCCCATTTGCCGTCGCGCGATTCAAGCAGGAAGCGGATCGCCTCGATCCGTTCCGGCAGCCGATCGATCCTGAGTCTCTTGCAACAGCGATCGGACGTGAACAGAACGAGATTCCAACGAATTCTGTAGCAGCGATCGGCCTGTCATCGCGGGAGTTTTCGGACGCACACAACCTGTCCGTCATTCTCAAGAATGATAGGACCTCCATGGTTGTGATTGACGAAGCATGGTTTCGCATTGGAGACTCGTTGGACGGGTGCAAACTTGCGGAAATTAGCGGTACGTACGCTGTTTTCGCATGCCATGACGGTGATGCAAGGCTGACTTTCCAGCACGCGTCCGAGTAAGAATCTTTGATTGCAGCCTTCTCGCAGGGCAGACGATAGTCCTCTCGGTGACGGTGATGCCCGCTGGCGTTTGGATGGCGGGCAACAGGACAGGATCCAAGAAATCCTGGTCAATTAACTCAACGGAAAAGACTCATGCGCCAAAGAAATATCAAGGGATTCAGCCTCGTTGAACTCGTAATTGTTGTGGTCATCATTGGTGTGATCGCGGCCATCGCGGTCCCGCGTATCAGCCGCGGTGCCAAGGGCGCCGGCGACTCCAGCCTGCGTGGTACACTTGCTGGAATCCGCAATGCCATTGACATGTACGCTGCAGAACACGGCGGTACCTTCCCTAGCGGCACCGAAGTTGAGATCGTTGACCGACTCACATCACGAACGGACGCCAGCGGAAATGTTGGTACCACCGCAGGTACCCACATCTACGGCCCGTATCTTCGCGGCGCTATCCCGGACCTTCCCGTTTGTGCTAACAAGGGAAGCAGTGCCTTGAGCATTGTCACCGGAACACCGGCTGGCGGAACTGGAACCGAGGGCTGGGTCTACAGTACCGACACAGGCGAGTTCATCGCCAACTGTGGGAACACGGAAACTGATGAGTCCGGTGTTCAGTACAACGAATACTAGACTGCGATGCAATCGGCGACCGGTAATCTTGGCCCTTGCCGGTCGCCCACGGCGCGACTGATGTCATCCACTGGCATCACGTCTTGCACCAGAATGAGCTTACAGCGACGGTCATGCATCGACCGACTTCGCCGACATCACGATCGGTGCGCTTAAGAGCATCCCCCGTCCATCACCCACCTGTCTGCATACATCCCTCTACACCAGGACCACTCACAACATCATCGGACCCTGGTCGGAATGAAGAGAATCGTATGCTATAGGGTGGACGGCTGCAGGCCCGGGAAACGGCAGCCCGAAACGTCCTGGAAGTCGGCATGGGGAGGAATGATGTGCGAGGGCGAGCAGGAAGACATCCGATTGCCTTCAGTCTGGTCGAGCTCGTGATCGTGGTCGCTATTGTCGGCACGATCGCAGCCATCGCTGTACCGCGTATTTCCAATGTCGGAAAACGGTCACAAGCAAACGGTGTCCGAGCCGCATTGGCTGCCGTACGGCAAGCCATCGATCGCTATTATGCTGAGCACGGTCGCTACCCAGGCTACAATCCGACGTCTGGAATTGCCGACAGTGACTTCTTCGTACCACAGCTGATGATGGTGACGGACGAGGACGGAGAGCCTCGCGACAATTATGGCTATCCCTGGATTCACGGACCCTATCTGCGGCCGCCCTTCCCGACCAATCCCGTGAACGGACTATCCACCGTCTACGTTAAGGCGACGCCGGGTGCAGCCGATCCTCCCAATGACACGTATGGATGGGTCGCCGTACTGTCCCATGGATATTTCGGTATCAGCGCGTCGGATACCGAACTCGACAAGCGCGGACTGGATGTCATCGTCGACATTCGCGCCGGCGAACTGATGGTGAACAAATGATCAAGAGATCGCCAGCATTTTCCATGATGGAGATGGTCGCAGTCGTAGTGATCACGGCGATTCTTGCCGGTATCGCTGTTCCACGTTTTTCCAACTCGATCGCACTCCAGCAGGCGTCGTCGGCAGCCCGTCGAATCGCCGCGGATCTCGAATACGCACGCAGCCGCGCACGTACAATCGGCCAGGCGGTCACGGTCTCATTCAATGTAAGCAGGGACCTGTACGGCCTGAACAATACGCCACATATCGATCATCCTGATCGGAATTACCGTGTATTCCTCGATCGAGATCCCTATCGCGCGACGATTCGAACTGTGGATTGTGGCGGCGATATAAGCCTCGTGTTCGACATGTACGGCAAACCTGACTCCGGCGCAACAATCACGGTTTCGGTTGGTGACTTCGCCAAGCTCATACTCGTCGACTCGGAAAGCGGTGAAGTCTACGTGGCAGATACGACGAATGTGGCAACCGTCGACACACAGGTGACTGCGATTGATACGGACTCCGTTAAGATCATCAGTAATGCCGGCGTTCTCGAAGTCGTGGACAACCTGACATCATTCGACATCAAAGGCAGGTAGGTGAAGATCGCATGAATCAGCCACTCACGAAGCGACGCGGATTCACGTTGGCAGAGACGATCGTGAGCGCCGCTGCACTGACTGTCATCATGGCCGGAATGGGCAGCGCCATCTTGATCACCAATCGCTCCATTCCGGATCTCAGCCCACAAGGTGAGAGCCGTCTTGGCGATACTCACCGGCACGCACAGCAATTGCTGGACGAAGTCCGCACCGCGACATGGGTCCGCTCCGCAACAACCGATGCCCTCGTGTTCTCCGTGCCTGATCGAGATGGTGATGGCCACGATGAACGTATCCAGTACTCATGGGACGGCAAGGTCGGCTCCGCACTCGTACGAACGTACAACGATGAAGAGTCGGTCAAAATTCTACCCGATGTCACTCACTTCACGCTGAATCTCGAACGGGACGAATCTGTCGAAACGTATCCAGGACCAGACGTGACACAGGTATCCCCGACCGCCCACTCATACACAACACCGGGAGGGACAGCTTTCGCTGTCTCGGACGTTCAATCACTGGGCGTTTGCTACAAACCGGACTTCGCCCGCGAGATCAGTTACTGGAAACCCGGTGAAATTTCATTCGCAACGCATACCGGTTCAGCGCAAAAGATGGTGAAGCTCTACTTGCAAGACAAGTCCGGCCTACCAACCGGCGAACCACTCGAAACCGTTCTCTTCAGTGACATGAGTCTGCTGAAGTCGTTTTCGTGGCATACCGTGCAATTCGTGAATTGTCCTCCACTGAGCCCTGACCAGGGTGTTTGCGTGGTCGTAAACAATGGCACGACCGGTTCCTTCGCAGTCGAAACAACGGCCATTGACAAGTCCCTGCACCCGGAAGGATTTCAAACGGTCAGCCCCGGTGACGAGAAAGCATGGGAAGCATCATCAACGCATGCGATGTTGTTTCACGCCGAAACGCTGATCACGACCGCCGGTGAAGACATGGCGGCCGTCAGGGAGTACTACACGAAAGCGAATCTGAGTATCCAGTCAGGTGATAACATCACAGACCGAATCGGAACCGCCACCCCACTGCTCAATCGCCCCGAGAAGCTCGAAACATTCTGGGAGATCGACCTGGAGGTCGATCCAACGCTTGACGATCGCAACGTTGACGGGATCAACGACTGGAACACGGCTGATGGTCGTGGCGGCTCGGTCAATGTAAGCGATTTTGTCGGTCAACTGCAGGCGGATGGAGCCGAAGCAACCTTCACGACTAATCCGGGTTCGCAATTCGATACGCTAACGACGGTCGAAGTACACATGGAAGCGCTCCGAGCGGGTGGTACAGGCCCCATGTTCCTGATCAACGCGGACAAAGATGGATCCACCGTTGCCAGCTTTGCAGTACAACTCAATCGCGGCGACGAAAACACGCAAACGCTTTCACTGTTTCAGCGTGATCCCATGATCCATCACTTGAGGCCGATGATGCGAGTTGAAGAACTGTCCACGGGCACGCAGGAAGTTCGCCTCATGATCGACCCGGTCGTAAACACAATCAATCTGAAAATCAATGGTGCGTATCAAGGTACCATGTCATACACACCGGACCCCGCATTCTCCACACCGGGAGTCGCCAGCATCGAGACACTTGCTCAGCAAGGGACATTCAGCTTCCTGAGCATACGCGTGGGAGGCAATCCATGATGATTCGAATGCGCCGGCGAGCGCTGTCCCTGATCGAGATTGTCATATCAACTGTCGTCGTCAGCGGTATGCTCGTGGCCTCACTCAATGTGTATGGTATGAGCAAGATGACCGAAATGCGTACCTACGAACGGACACAAGGCCACCTCCTCGCTGAACAATTGATGGCGGAGATCTTACTGCAGCCTTATGAAGAGATGGAAGACACCGCATCCTGGGGCTTGGAACTCGGCGAAGAAAACGGTACGCGTAAGTTCTTCGATGACGTCGATGATTATGTCGATTGGAAGGCTTCTCCGCCCGTCTCCAAGGGTGGTGAAGAGATGACGGAATTTGAAGGCTGGACCCGTGCCGTACTCATCGATCGACGAGACCCGGACGAACTGAGCAACACGCGCGCCATGGAGTCTGGTATCAAGCAGATTGTTGTCGTCGTCAATCGGGGCGATAAAGAAGTAGCCCGGTTGACTGCGATCAAGTGCCATACGTCGCCACTGTAGCAAGACGGTCGATGACACGCGCCGATGGACGGAGCACCAACATGAAGTCTTCAAACCGATTGATACCATCGAACAGTCAGCGCTATCGACGGCGTGGCGGCGCCTATGTCATGGTCCTGACGACATCGATGCTCGTCGCAATCCTCGGCATCACCAGCGTCACCGTCAATCGTATCAAATACCGATCAGGTGCAAGCGCATCCCAGATTTCTCAAGCCGAACTGCTCGCACAATCGTCTGTTGAGATGGGACTCTACACGATCGATCGATATGATCGCTGGTACAATACAATTGAGAACGACAAATGGATAACACAAACGATCAGCGACACCGACCAGGTTCAATGGAAGATCGTTGACGTCGATGCCGTCGGCAAGGCAATCGATCCCAACAATGAACTCTGGTTATACGGTCGTGGTGTGAACGGTGACGCAGTCCGGGTGATCAGCGTCATGCTGACGCCAAGTCACTCCAGCAATCAGCTCAGCAATACTTCAGCGGAATCGGGCGTCAGCCCATGGACTGAAGTGGGTGACGCCATTGTGACGCAATCGGCAGCCAATCCACGTACGGGTAACTTCGCGTTCCAGATCGAAGCCGCGGCCGGAACCGCCGGTATCGGTCAGAAGATCCAAGACAAGATTGTGGCCGGCGACAGCTATAGCGCTGCCGTATGGTATCGCGCAAGCACCCTACCCGACATCGGTCAGCTGGCCCTTATGATTGAAACGACCGATGGAACGCGCGTGAACTCGATCGCGACAACCTCCGTCGAGAGCAAGGAATGGACGCGTATTGAAGGTATCATTACACCGACCTGGACCGGCGACCTGCTCGACGCGACGTTGATCGGCATGTCCGAGACAGAAGGCGCTTCGTACCAGCTCGACGACTTCTATTTCGCAGCCGAAAGCGAAACGCCCTACGCCATGGATATTGTCCAAGGCACCTGGAAGCGCGAAGTCGATACCAACTAAGGGATCAGGACAACCTTGCCCTTCACCGCTCGCGAATCGATATACCGGTGCGCCTCAGCGGATTCGGCCAGCGGGAATTGACGATCGACTGCAGCTCTGACCGTTCCATGTTTCATCATTTCCAGCCCCTTCCGCAACCCGTCGATGGTCCCCATGAATGAGCCGCGAAGTTGATGTCGCTTGAAGAAGAGATCACGAAAGTTGATCGTGCCCTTCATTCCACCGACCAATCCGAAGTTGACGAAGATGCCGCCGTTTCGCAACGAATTGAGATTACCCTCGAACACGCTGGCTCCCACATTGTCAATCACAACATCGACGCCCTGACCGTCCGTCCACTCGCGAATACAGGCTTCAAAGTCCTGCGTGCGATGGTTGATGATCAACTCCGCGCCGGCCTCTTCCACAAGACCACGTTTCTCATCCGAACCGATGGTACACGCCACCTGGGCGCCCATCGCACGTGCTACCTGAATACAGGCATGACCGCTCCCTGATGCGCCCGCTTGAACCAGCACCCGCTGGCCAGGCCCGACTTCACCAAGCGTCTCCACGGCATGAAGCGAAGTCATCAAAACAAGCGGCATGGCTGCGACATCCGCAACCGGCAATCCAGTATCATCAGGAAGCACAAAACGGGCAGGAATCCGCAGGTACTCAGCGTTCCCGCCCCACGTGTGTGTTCCCATGACCTCGAAACTGGGTGCCGCGTTGATCGGCTCGATCTGCCATTCGTCAGCTTTCAGCGGGTAACCGGCAGCCGCCACGCATCGATCGCCGACTGCCCAGCCTTCAACGTCTGGACCGATGGCCGCAATGACACCTGCTACGTCAGCTCCCATAACATGAGGAAACGTAAGATCCGTGAACACCGCTCCCATTCGAAGATAGAGGTCGTAGCGATTGATTCCGCAAGCACTGACCTTGATGACGAGCTCACCACGACCGGGTTCCGGATCGGGTACATCACCATATTGGAAGACCTCGGGAGCACCGAATTCCTCAATATATGCCGCCTTCATCACCACACCCCCTTGTTCATGCCATGCCCGAAGAACGAATGAATGATGCCGGCAAGCATCGCTCATGTTCAGTTTCTGCAACAAGCCCGTACATACCACAACTTGGACCGACCGTACACGGTGCAGAACTTCTTGGAACCGACCACAACAGCACCCGCACCAATCTCTGTCAGCGTTCGGATTTCGCTTGATTCTCGGACAACACGGACTGCAGACCGCATAAAAAGAACGCCACTCCGCAAGAGACCGTGCGGCTTGAGCCGTGCCGTGGACAGGCATGATCCAAGGTCCATTACATGCTAGTCGCGATCGACAGTTTGGCCGCATCCTCGCGGTCCTGACGCTGCTACTGGCGTACGCATCCCTGCTGCCTTTTCAATTCTCGTTCACAGAATTGATCAACACACCCTGGAGAGAGATGTTCAGCATGACCGTGCTGAAAGCTACAGGGCGGGAAGACCTGATCATCAATCTATTGGCGTACGTTCCTATCGGACTCGTGTTCGGCATCTACCTGAAGGGCAACGCAGCCGGCTGGCTTCGCGTCGCGCTATTTGCCGGCATGCTGAGCGTGACACTGGAGAGACTTCAGACCAGCGCCGCTCATCGATACGCATCGGCCATCGACGTGGCATTGAACACGTCCGGCGCCCTGGCCGGATACCTCGCGGCACCGCTGGCACAGTGGGGCGTTGCCATCGCAAGACGGCTCCTCATTCATCGACCATGGACGATTCTCAGCTACGCTCTGACGACGGGGTTGATCGCCATCTACCTTCTGCCAGGCACATTCATCACCAACACGGATCAACTCTGGAAACGGCTCGCCGAGGCATCTTGCACGGTCTTGCCGAACCTGCAGTCCGCCGATCCCGCAGCCTGGACCATGACGGGCTTGCTGTTGCTTTCGCTTACAACATCATTCGGACTCGGCTTCACCCTCACCAAAGCAAGCTGCGAGCAGGGTGAACGACTCGGTTTCGCATTCATGCAATCGACGCTTCACGGCGCAGCCATCATCAGCGTGATCTTCATCTTGCAAGTGTTCACAGCTGCACCTCCTATCTCCCTCGGCCAGCTGATCGTGGGTGGTTTCGGGTGCATGCTGGGTGGGGTGGCGGCCGTAGCCACCTGCAGCGACGAGCAGCGGTGGCATACCGGGAATTGCGTGATCGGACTGTTCTTGATGCTGCAACTGCTGGGCGGCTTGCTGGTTCTGATACCGTCGCAGCAAGGGGAACCAGCGAGCGTCGTAAGCCACCTCACCTGGTTTCCATTCCATCAACTATGGAGTATGCCAGGACAGCACGCACTTCGCATTGCCTTATTAGCCACCTTGCAGACAGTCGTTATTTGCATTCCCCTACTCTCGCTGAAACCTGCGACGGGAAGAGGTCGACGGGATGTCTTGATTCCCCTCACGGTCGCCAGCTATGGCGTGCTTCAGGTCGCCCTGATGCGCCTGATGGCATCGACATTCAGCGTGGATCTACGATTAGCGCCGGCTGTCGACACGGCGTGGCCGCTACTCCTGTTGGGTAGCGCCCTCCTGCTTCTGCGAGCTGCCGACCTCAAGGACAATAACATCCCCATCCAGTCATCTTCGCATGGTTCGGAGCGGCAACACCAACTACAGTAACTCACGCACGGTTGCGCGCAGCAACGCTTCACCGCCAAAAGTCATTCCCAACGCACGGATCTTGGTCGTGTCGATTTGATGTTTCGGACCGCGATTCAAGCGCTCAATCGAAGACCCACTGCCGGATAGTTCACGTGCGATCTCAGCAACGTCCTGTTGTGCCACGTACATGTCATAACAATTGAATGATTCACCACGAATCTGATCAGTCGGCGCACGCAGGAGCAAACCAATCGCACGCGCAACATCTGCGGCGTGAACTTCCTTACCGCCACGATCCGAGGCAACATTCTCGCCGCGACCAACCGACTGGATCAACTCGTACCACTTGCTCGATTCAACCGGACGAGCGACCCCGTAGATTCCGGTCGGCCGTAAGGCGCAAACGGCAAAGCCCTCACCGTACCCGTAACTATGAACAAATTTCTCGATCGCGGCTTTGTGTGCACCATAATGCGTCGTCGCCCACAAGGGATGAGCCTCATCAAGCGCACGATCGTCAAGGATCTTCTCGTGAACGGCGCAAGTAGAAACAAAAACAAATCTCTCTACACCGGCCTGACGTGATGCCTCGATCAAGCGCAACGTTCCCACAACGTTTCGCTCAACAAACGTCGGAACGTCCCCTTCCGCGCCCCGAAAGCCCGCACCAGGACGATCAAAGGCAGCATGAACCACCGCATCACAACCATCCACAAGCGACGCCATCGACGCCGGATCGGTCAGATCACCGGGAACCCAGATCAGGTCGGGAATCGCGGTAAGTCCCGTTCGATCCGAGGACGCGCGATGCCAGGCACGGCACCGCCCCCCTTCTTCCAATAGGTGGGTCAGAATATACCGCCCCAGAAACCCCGTGCCGCCCGTTAACGCAACCTGCATACCGTCACTCCTACGCGCGAGTCGTTCGACCATTACGCCGCTACCAACATGGTAAGGAACTACCGAACAATACCAACTCCCCCTCTCCGCAATCACCGGAAACACAAGCCGCGGACGTCCAATCCCCTCTTTCCGAATCCCCTCTTTCCGAAACCCCTGTATCCGCCCGCTCCCCGAAGCGATGGCCATCAGAAAAACCGGAAATCTGTGCCTCAGATCGTCCAGGATCAAACCTGCCCCTCAAGCAACGAGTTTTGCGTAGCTGAAACAGCACCCGCACGCGTCAGACGCCGATATGGCTAGAAATGGGGAATTTCGCCACTATGCGACCATGGATAACCCACATTTTCATGCTTGGCTTGCTCGCTCTCGGTGCGGGGTGCAACGGCGGTGCATGGATCCCCGGTACGTTTGGATCCCTTGGACAAGCCGACCGCGACGAAGACGGGCTTTCCGATCGTCAGGAAGCCGCCTTCGGCACCGACCCCGATTCACCCGATACCGACGGCGACAGCCTGCCTGACGCACTGGAGCTCAATGGCCAAACCTCCCCGATCGACGCCGACAGCGACAATGACGGTCTGACCGATCAGTTTGACCAGCACACACCGATCGAAGAAACCTCATCACCCCAGGCAGGAGCCAGCGAAAGCGACGGCCCCGTCGCACACAGTACGGGCAACGATGTCGAACCCAACGACCACTGGCACGCAGCGGTTGCCCTGCCCCTGACCGAACAGATCGGCATCCGTCTTCGGGGTACCATCAACCATCGAGATGATGTCGACATCTACGAGCTCGGCCCCTCACAAACCGGCTCACGTCTGACGTACAATCCAGGCTTGATTGGACCCAACGTCAAGCTGGGGTTGTTCGACGAAGACGGGTTGGCGTACTTTGTCGCTTCTGGTCAACGCGCGCTAAGTTATGATCTCGATTTCAGCTCTGATGCCACCTATCTGGCACTGGCGAGGGGGCCCGCTGATCGAACGGGGCCTTATGAAATCTCAATAACCAAAGCCGCTCCGACGCTCGCCGCACGCGTGACACAAACCGTCGTACTTGATTTTGACGGGGGAACATCGCAACGTCCGATTCTGGGTATCAATCGACTCACCCCGTTCGATGCCGCTGCCATCGATCCACAATGGGAAAATGATACCGACGACATGAAAAGGCGTATCGTCGAAATCGTCCGCGACCGATTCGCTGCCTTCGACATCGAAGTTCTTGTAAGCACGGAAGCCCCACGGGACAGTAACGCATCGAGAATCATCATTGGCAGCGGCCCCGCACCTGCTTACGGCGCAGCCCAGGGCATCGATGTGGACAACCGAAACTGCTGCGATGACGGACTCGTCTTCATCGACGCCTTCGAACGACGCGCATTCTGGCCGCGAAACAACCAGGACGCGGTGACCGTCGCAATCGCTCAAGTCATCGCTCACGAAATCGGGCATCTGCTGGGCCTGCATCATGTCAACGATCCCGCCGCCATCATGGATGAAGCGTCACCGTCAATTTTCCTGACCTATCCGCAGACCTTTAAGACCGCCCCCTTGGCCGACGGGGTCTTTCCCATTGGACAGCAAGACGCCGAACGACACCTCCACCACATACTTGGGCCCGCAAACTGATTGCTGCGAGCCTGACCAACTTCACACACCAGAATCATCACCCTAGAATAGCAAGCCTGACTGACAGATTCCGACGCTGCCAGGCGCCGAACGCTTGTGCTGACGGCAATCACCGGCGAAACGGGGGAAACAGAAAATGACGACGGTCCATGCACCTGAACTGGATACGAATCTCGGATGGCTGAATACAGAGCGCCCGCTCCGCTTTGACGGCGATCTCAAAGGCCAGGTCGTCGTCCTGGACTTCTGGACCTATTGCTGCATCAACTGCATTCACATTCTCCCCGATCTGAAATTCCTGGAAGAAAAGTACCGTGATCGACCCGTCTGTTTCATAGGGGTTCATAGCGCGAAGTTCACCAACGAAGCGTCACGGGAGACGATCCGCGCAGCCATTCTCCGCTATGAGATCGAACATCCGGTGGTCATCGACGACAACATGAAAATTTGGCGGGACTTCGCGGCGCGAAGCTGGCCGACGCTGGTCGTCGTCGATTCCCGAGGGTATGTCGCCATGCATGTGGCCGGAGAGGGAAATCGCGACGCCGTTGATCAGGCCGTCGCCGAAGCGCTGAGTCAGGGTGAAACCGCCGGCACGCTTGCCTCGTCACCACTCAAACTCCACAAGGAAGCCGTCGTACCTGCGGCGACAGGCCTCTGTTTCCCGGGAAAAGTCCTGGCAGACGACTCGCTCGGCAAACTCTTCGTTGCCGACTCGAACCACAACCGAATCGTCATCGCCGACCTGCCCGATGCCAACGGTGTAGCCCGTGTCGAACAAGTCGTTGGGAACGGCGAAATCGGCGCACAGGACGGCGAGCCGGAACAGGCAACGTTTGATCACCCGCAAGGTCTGGCTACAGGCCAGGGTAAGCTCTACGTCGCCGACACGGAGAACCACCTGATACGCGAAATCGATCTCGAAAACGGTCACGTTCGCACCGCCGTTGGAACGGGTGAAATGTGCAACGACCGTGCCGGTGGCGGAATGGGCACACAACAGGGACTGAACTCACCGTGGGATCTCGACATCGAAGGAAGTACCCTCTATGTCGCCATGGCAGGTGTCCACCAGATCTGGCGAATCGACATGCCGGTCGGCTTTGCCCGCGCCTTTGCAGGATCGGGAAGAGAGAACCTTGTCGACGGCCCAACCGAGACCGCCGCATTGGCTCAACCTTCCGGTATCTGCACAGCGGGCGGTCACATCTACTTCGCCGACAGCGAGGTCAGCGCCGTTCGCGGCATCGACATGAATCTGGAAAACGTCTTCACCGTAATTGGCGAAGGACTATTCAGCTTTGGAGACGTCGACGGCGCCCACCCCAAGGCAAAACTGCAACACCCACTTGGAATCGACGCCTGGGGATCATCACTGATCATCGCGGACACGTACAACCACAAAATCAAAGCGGTAGACCAGAAGGCACGAACCGTACGAACGCTATATGGCACGGGCCAACCGGGAACCGGAACCAACGATGGCGATCTCCAGATGTTCGAACCGGGCGGCATTTCCATCTGCGGCGATCTTCTCTACGTGGCGGATACCAACAATCACCGGATCGTACAGATCAACCTGAAGACCAACGAGTGGAAGGAGATTGCATTCGAAGGCCTGGAACGACCGACGACGGATCAACAGGCTGAAGTCAACGCCATCAAGGCCGAAACCATGGCGATTGCCGCCGACAGTGATGTGAGTGTCCAACTGGACATCGCACTACCCGATCAGGCACATCTCAATGAAGAAGCCCCCTGGTCCGTGCGAATTGCCAGCAACGGTCACGTCATCGCGCAACACACCGGTAAAAGCAAAGGCATGCCGCTCACCATCATGGTCCCGGCAGACAGCGTGAAGCCGAACGACCCGTGGATGATCGAAGCAAGCTTTGCCTACTGCACAGAAGATGAGAATCTGTGCATTCCCGCATCCGTGAGGTGGAACGTACCCATTGCGATTGAAGGAAGTGCGGCAAGCATGACATTGCAGGCCACAGTACAGTAAGTCACAGTACAGCAGGCCACGCGGCATGAAGCATACCGTGCATTCCGAAACGGTACGAAGGAAGAAGGCACGTGAGAGAACGGGAAAGGCTCGCTTTGCGCAGCGTCAGTCTTTCCCCAGTAACTCGCGCCAGAATTGCCTGATCTGATTCTTGACGCGTTCCATGAAAGTCAACGGCGGTTCATCCCCCACCTGCTGGTGCGAACGCGACGCTTTCTTGCCTGCACGCCGTTCTTCGTCCTTCTTCAAGGCCTCGGCCTTTCGCGCTTTCGCTTTGCGTTGCTTCTCTTCCAGCAGCGCACGCTGTTTCTCGGCCTCTTTGGCAGCCTTACGCTGGCGCTTGCGCTCTTCAGCCTGTTGGCGCGCAAGCTCTTTCTCCCGCCTTTCAGCCGCTACCGCGCGGTCAAACAGCGCTTCGTTGTATTCCCGCTCCTCGCGTTCGCGCGCCTCAGCGTCTTCATAGTGACGGTCGATGGCATCGTCGTCGTCAAACCACTCGTCAGGCGTCTCGGCAAAACCATCCGACTCATATCCCGCGTCAAACTCTGATGGAGCCTGCTCGGCCTCGCGGCGTTTGGCCGCCAGTTTCTTCTTCCTTGCCTTCTTCTCCCGCTGCTCTTCCTCACGAACCCTGGTCAGCGAAAGCTTCAGCGCCTGAATGTCATGCATAAACGACGCTTCTTCAGCCTGCAGTGATTCAACCTTCGCTTGAGCAGCATCACGCTCATCACCGGTCAACCCGGCCCGCTGCTTCATCGCCTGCGCCAGGGCATCACGAACCTGAACCAGGCGCAGCTCCGCGGCCTCCAGTTCAGGCGAGCTCAGCGTGTCTTTCTTCTTCTTGGCCATCGGTCATATCCGATTTAAGAATTGGCGGCGTCGACAAACAACTTATGCGGTCCGCGGACGATCCGGTCCCCAGTGGTCACGATTGTATTGCTCGGACTCTCCCCGCGCGATGGTAAGCGTCTTCCATTCACCATCCACGTAGTGCCGCGACAATTGCACAATCTGCCCCGCGTGATAACCGTAGTGCTCGATCTGACGAATGACGGCATCAATGAGAGTCAGTCGATATCCACGGATAAACACGTCTCGTTCAAAGTCTGATTCCCGGAGCTCGGCCAGCGTCGTAAAGACACGTGACCAACCCAACTCCCAATATTCCAGCAGCGCCGCTCGATCAGGAAAATCATCAACAAACTCCTGGTCACGCGCGCGGTCGGGTTTCTCTCCATCGCTCTCCAGCATGTTCGTCCAACGCGATAGCATATTGCCTGCCATGTGCTTCATGATCACGGCAATGCTGTTCGTATGCTGATCGAGCGACTGCCGAAGACGTTCATCGGATACCTGAGCAATGGCGGATTCCACCATTCCTTTTTGCGATCGGAACTTTCTGGTCGATGCTTCTATGAACTGTAACTGAAAAGACACTGCCCGCCTCGCCCGCTTAATTCGCCTCGCCTCGACCAAGCAAATCGAGAATGGGTTGGAGAATACTCACGAATTTCTCAATCGGCGCCCCCTCTTCAGTCGGATTGTTCCACCCCGCGGAGAGCACATACGCCTGACCACTCTTATCCTTGAGCAACCAGGTCATATTCAAAACACCCGGCTCCGAACCCCCCTTGTATCCTGCATAAGAATAGGCTTCGTCAGAAATATCCAACCCCTTGTTGACGCTGAGTATTGGCAGTACGACACCGTCGTCATGGTCATGCAACCACTTCAGAAGTCGGCACAAATCAGCAGCCGATGCAAACCATTCAACCTCATCGATCGCCACCGGTTTCCCATCAGCAAATGGCTCCACCCCGTCGCGCTTTACACGCTTCACGCTACCGCGAAGCAATTTCCGTCGACGATCCGTATCACCCTTGACATACTTGTCGAGCAGGCGATCGTCACTCTTGAGCTTGAACATCTCCATCGTCGAAAGGAACGGCTGGTTGCGTGAGACATGTTCGTTACCGGTAACAGGCAACATAGCCTCAACCTTCTTTCGACCAACTTCGAAGAGTAGATGATCGGTCGCCGTGTTGTCACTCTCGGAAATCATCGCCGTTGCCAGGGTATGGAGCGTCATGGGTGAACCGGCAGGCCACGTATGGAAACGCCCCGAGGGTAGCGACATGTACTTGTTTTTCAGCTTGATGACTCGATCCCAGTCGGACTTCTCTTGAAGCATAGCGGCGAGAATGTAGAGCTTGAACGTAGAACCGATACCCAGCGCGCTATCAGCATTGATAGCATGCATCACCTCGATGTCGGAACCACTGAGCTTCGCCAATTGAAAACTGACTGTGCCAGGCAACGCTTTCAGATCCGATAGTGCGGTGGATATCCCTGAATAGGACCGCGTAGGAGGCGAGAAGAAAACACCTGTCACCTTGACCGGTTTGTTGGTACTGATCGCCAAAGAGACGGTCATCTGAACGCCCTTTTCGAATGAGAAAGTGTATTTCCCATTGCTCTTTGCACCGCGCTGAACCGCGACTACCGAAATCACCTTGCCATGCTGTTGGTAAAAGCCACTGTAAAGCGATTTCAACTGCGCTTCGCTGATCTGCTGAAGAACAGGCTTCGAATAGAGTGAAGCGATGTCACCTGGATCTTCCTTGATTTGATCGGCAACCTGCCGCGCAACACGATCAAGCGTATCTTCGGCGACAGCCACGGGAGCAACCATTACCATCATCAACATGCAAAGAAAGGGCATTCTCGGCATCGCAATTCTCCTTCGATCCTCGGCAACGTGGTATGGCATACGTTTCCGATCTCACGCATGCCTTTCAGACGTACAGTATAAGTTCCCGTCGATAGGGATTCGCAAGAAGTCGTCACGCACGACAAGATCGCACGATTTCATTTAACCAACGGATCAACTGGCGGACGTAGTGCGTGGGTTTTTGTCCGGTCGCGTGCAAACCACAAAAGCCAGGATCAATAGTCCCAAGACGCCAACAGCGAGTATCTGCGACAACGCATAGTTGTTCTTGACCCACGCTTCGGGAACCTGAAGCGGGAACGGTTGCTTCTTCGATGGGTCCTCAGCACCGAGCTTTTGCATGAATACGACACCGGCGATCAACACGCCAAAGAGCCCCTCGCCTCCAACCAGGCCTGAACCAAAGAGGACACCCTTTTCCCGAACATCTTCTTTGACGGCTTCCTTCTTGATGGGACGCAGAAAGAGCATCCGCAGGATGCCGCCCAGGAATACCGGAACCATGGTGGATACCGGTAGGTATACGCCCACCGCGAACGGGAGCGACGGAAGACGAAATATTTCGACGATCAAAGCAATTCCCGCGCCAATCGCCACCAGCGACCAGGGAAGCTTGTTGTCGAGGACGCCTTCAATCACAACTTTCATAAGCGTTGCCTGAGGGGCCGCAAGTTGCTCACTCCCCAACTCATACGCTTCATTCAAGAGAAGTAGCGTCAGACATACAAAAACAGCGGACGACAGAACGCCGACCAACTCGCCGATCTGTTGCGAGCGCGGTGTCGCGCCCAGAATGTATCCCGTCTTGAGATCCTGCGACGTATCACCGGCAATCGACGCCGCAATCGCCACGACGCAACCCACACACAACGCCCCCGCCATTCCCATCGAATCAGTCCAGCCGAACAGTAGAAAAAGGGAGGAGGTACCCAGCAGGGATGCAATCGTCATGCCACTGGTAGGATTTGAGGTTACACCCACAAGCCCAACGATGCGCGAGGCAACGGTCACGAAGAAGAATGAGAAAATGACAACGCACATCGCCGCTACGGCGCGCGGAATGAACGACTCGAAAACACCAAAAACCTGAGGTACAAGCGCCAGCACAAGGGCAATCACCACCACAAACTGCAACACCGTCTTTAACGCGAGATCGCGGCTCGTCCGCTCGACGGACGCCTGCTCGTCAGCACGAGCACGCATCTGCTGAATCCCGACTTTGAAACTCTCCACCATCGTGGGGATGCTTCGAATCAACGTGATAATACCAGCCGTCGCAACTGCCCCCGCACCGATGTACCGAACGTAACGAGTCCAAATGTCAGACGGCTTCATGTCGGCAATCAGCATCGCCGTTTCCGGATACAGCGGCGTTGTGCGATCTGCGCCCCAGTAAGCAATGATGGGAATGATTACCAATGACGAAAGCAGTCCACCACCAACCATGATGGCGCCGATGCGCGGCCCGAGGATGAAGCCGACACCGACCAACGCCGATGACATCTTCAATCCCAACTCGGCCTTCGGCAGAATCGGAATAGCGAATTTCAACTTGGCCGCAAAAGGCTGCAGCCATCCCACGACCAGCTTGAATACGGCACCGGCCAACAGCCCTAAAAAGACATTCTTGGCTCGCCCACCG
>JBMYUM010000021.1:0-18989 GCA_049605375.1 Phycisphaerae bacterium
CCCCAAGCTCATCGATCCACATTCCCGTTTGTTCGTCCAGCAGGATGGCGCCGTTGTTGTCGCCTCCGCGAAATCCGGTAACGGCCAGCATCGAGCCGCCGGGATGAAGTGAATGCGCCGATGCCAATCGTCGCGTACTCAAATCGACATTCAATTGACGCATCATGGGCCAGATTTCCGGTGACGCTTCCCTTGTCAGGCCCAAGCCCCAGGCATAACCCCAATTCGTAAAGTGCCCCAACCACATGATACTACCACGTTTCAGTCGAACCGATGTCGGCAGGTTCAGCTGTAGACGTCGTTCTGAAGGGTCAGTGGGTTCGTCCATCTTCTTGTGTTTGAACGACACGGCGTCGCATCCGTTGTTGGCCTGGAACCGAATAGAACCAACAGCGTTTCCCACACCTCGTGCAACAAGACTTGGATCGTTAATCGCGCGCCATGCGATAACGTTACCTTGATCATCCAATTCGATATGATCTTCGTCCGCAACAAACCGTGCCACCAAACCGGCACTACGCGTTATGGGAAACGGGTCCGATCGCCCGGCGCGACGTGCATCCAGATAGGCTTCCATCGCCTTGGTCTCGGCCGTATCCAGAACATTGTCGAACAGCATGATCTCCGAGATGTAGCCACGAAAATGGTATCCAATATTGGCAAGACTACCGATGAACATTGGATGAGGATGTGGACCAATGATGAATGGTTTATTCCCCTCGTGGCTCGCCAGCAATTCACCGTCAGCCCACACGTAGGAGCCTGATCCATTTGAACCGTTCCCAAATTCGGCCCGCCAGATAGAGGGCACCGAACTCTCCGCCAGGTGCTTTACGGCGCTGTTGCGCACCCCGACCGCATGCAGGTGGTTCCATCTTGTAAAGCCCTGATAGACCGCACTCAGTGACTCATGTTCATTTCTCACGATGGCATGAGTGAAGGGATCGATCTGGTGTACGCAACGATACCCCGAGACACGCGCCTGCAGCAGTTGCGTTCCGTCTTGCGTGAACGCCAGCGCAGAGGTTCGCTCCAATTGGGAATCGATCGACGCGATGTTGCTTCCTTCCAGCGGATCCCATAGGCGGCATTCCGACTCAAAGAAAGAGGCCGACGCAAGGAGAGAACCGTCGGGCGAAAACGCGATGTGATAGGGATAGTCGTGATGGCCCGACAGCACCAGAGAGGGTTCCATCGATGCGTTCCAATGATGCAATTTGCCCTCGCACTGAACGACCAAAGCCGTCTGATCTGGTGAAATGGTGAGTGCTTGAGGGTCATTCTCATTGATAACCAATCGCTGTTGGCGGGAGACCACGTCCCAAACGCGAATCGTGTTGTCTCGCCCGGACGTGATCAGCAAGCTTGCATCTTCACTCCACGTGACAGATTTTACCTCGCTCAAGTGTCCACCTATTCTCGTCACGTCGGTCAGGTCGTTCGCGTCTAACAGCACCACACTGCGGACGCCGTAACCGACAGCGACATACCGGCCATCCGGGGAACTCGCAAAACAGAAGACCATTTCAGCATGTTCATGACTGGCTGGAATCTGACCTGATGTCGCATCAATTATGATCAGGCGGTTTATCACCGATTCGGCATGCGTTTCCTGGGCAACCAGGCGATCCCCCGCTTTCATCCATTCCAGCTTGCTGATCCGGGTGTTCTCGCGTTGGGCGACCGCGTGACGTTGCCATGCGCTGTCGCCAAGATCAATCGTGGACAGGAATCCACCACCGAGCATTGCCAATCGGCTTCCCTGTTCGTCCCACGCCATCCCGTATCTATGAAGGTCACCGGACAACGACTCCAGTTGCGGCAGCTCGATATTCTCTCGTGTCGAAAGATCGTAAGCGACAACCCGGCCATCGGCATGAAGGGCGGCAAATCGTCGGCCACACTTCGACAGGGTGACCGACGCCGGTGGCGCGCCGAGACTGACGATCGCCCGGCTCGAATCACTTTTGAGATCCCAAGCGTGCACTTCGCCGCTCGCCGTTGCAAAGAGCGCGGCCTTTCCATCCGGCAGGAAGACCGGCGAAGCCAGCGAATGCACATCCTGTGAGATCGAGTTCAGTCGTTGCGCCAGTTGGGAAGATAAGTAGTGCCATTCCCAATTCCTGTGCTCCGCCGGCGCCTCATCGAGGTATTTGCGTGCATCGAATGGATCAACGTGCACCAGGCCCGACGCGGCCGTGATACTCGAACGATAGGCCTGATACCGGGCGAGAGCCTCGCTGTCCGAAGCACGAATCGCCAGAATGATGGAGAAGATCGCACCGATGATCAGGGCGAGCATCGTGGAAATCACACCGCCGACAACGAGACGATGGCGCCGGGTGAACTTCCGCACTTGATAGAATGCGCTCGGTGCTCGGGCGAGAATCGGCTCATCGCTCAAGTGGCGACGGATGTCGGCAGAAAGATCGGCCGCTGACTGGTAACGCAGCCCGGGGTCCTTTTCCAAGCACTTTCCCACAATCGTCTCGATGTCGCCGCGCAACACGGTTCGAATGGATCCCAGTCTTGGTGGTTCATCCTCCTGAATAACACGGACCGCTTCCAACATGGACGCACCGAGTTCATACGGTTTACGATCGGCAAGCAGTTCAAACAGGATCATGCCCAAGGCATAAATATCACTACGAATATCAACCTGAGTCGGATCACCCGATGCCTGTTCCGGACTCATGTAGCCTACGGTGCCGACTAGTTCACCAACACTTGTGACAAGCGTCGTCGCCTGTACATCCGAATCTGTCAGACGGGCAATGCCGAAATCCAGGATCTTGGGTTCACCGTGTATGGGGAATCGGCTCGAGCCCGAAAGATGCTGTGAATGAGTTTGCGGAATCGACACAAGCACATTGGCAGGCTTGAGGTCTCGATGCACGATGCCCTTCAGATGAGCGTAGTGGACGCCGTCGCAAATGCGCGCGAACAGATCCAGCCGCGCGGGTACATCCAGTTTGTTCTCGGCAACGAACTGGTCGAGCCGCAAACCATCAACAAACTCCATGGCAAGAAATGGTTGCCGATTGTGCGTACCGGCCTCAAAGATCTGAGCGATGGAAGGATGTTGAAGCCGACCGAGGATTTCAGCTTCCTGTCGAAACCGACGATCTACCTGCTGAGATCCGGCGCCGGATCGGATAACCTTCAACGCAACACGTCGACGCGGATAGTCCTGCTCGGCTTCGTAGACTGTCCCCATGCCACCATGGCCACAAACGCCGACTACGCGGTAACCGCCAATGCGGTCAGGGACCTCGTCTTGATCAGTCGCGGATGATTGAATGGGAGCGGACTGTGGTACACCGGGAAACGCGTCACTTCCACGGGCGTCCTCTTCAAGCATGCGGATCACTTCACGAAAGACAAGATCATCGTCCTGACAGGCTTGCTCGACAAACTGCCGCTGTTCACTCGCATCCAATTCACACGCGGCTTCAAAAAGCTGGCTGACTCGCTCGAACTGCGCCGGCGTCATGGTGAATCAACCTCGCGGAGTTTTCCTGACAACCATGCACGCACCAAGCGCCATCGGCGGGAAGCCTCCCGGCGTGAGATACCCAGAACTTCCGCAGCCTGGTCTTCGTGCAGCCCACCAAAAAAACGGAGTTCGACCAGCCGGGCGTTGTCAGGGCTCATGGCGGTCAGTTCCACCAATGCCTCTTCCAAGGCCAGAATATCAACAACGTGGAACGCCGAAGAGGCCGGGGTCGCCCCACTCAACGTAATGCGATGCCAGCCTCCGCCGCGTTTGTTGGTTCGCTTCGCGCGCGCGTGATCCACCAAAACCTGACGCATGACGCGTGACAGCAATTCAAGCAGCGCTCGGGAATTGGAGACATCGAGATCATCACGTCCGAGCAGCTTGAGGTAGGCTTCATTGACCAGGGCCGTTGCTTGAAGCGTGTGCTCGTGCGGCTGCTTTCGCATCTGGATGACCGCGATCCGCTTCAAGTCTTCGTAGATCGCCGCCAATTGCGCCGCGTTAGCTTCGGATGGCGCGAGTGCATCACGCGTATTTTCGTCGAGGAGCCGGTCCTGGATTGACTCGTGCGATCCCGCGTGAGGGGGCGTGGGCTCCTCATCCGGCGCCCCATTCTGCCCAGGCAATCTATCGTCAGGGTCAATCATCTCAGATTCAGACTGCCTCGATCAGCACCGCTCACCCCAAAAAATCTCCGAAATCTCGTCTCACCGCGCGGACTGATCTCGTTTCGACCTACAAGCACCGCCCTGCCACATCCACAACAGCCTGATTGTGGTGCGGGCAGCGGCGTTGGATGGAGGAGAGAATACATGATTTTGGGGTTAACTGACATGGTTCCAAGTAGGCCACGCGATATCAAATGCCGGGTAAGAACGACGACGTACTGCTTTGCGATGACGATTTTCATCGCCCTGACGGGGTGTGACAACACCGTCAACACGGAAGCGAATCGCGTCAAACCTGACCTTCTGACCGCCCGCGCACAAAGCCGGCATTACGTCGAGGTGAGGCTCGAAACACCCCTTTCGGAATCATCGGAACTTGAGGACGCTTTTCGCATCAAAACCGCGGATAACAGCTCGGAACTGAAGATTCTTCGCATCGATCCGGTATCGGACGACCGCCTTGTCATCGCCACAGAAGCACAGGACGCGCGGTCCTATAATCTATCCGGCTTCAATCCCAACCGCGACGATGAAGACGTACCTTCCATCGCCTTCTTTGGCTCCATTGCTGCAGAACCTCAGCTCTTGAGCGCGGTCGCACTCGACAACACAACGGTCCTGCTCACTTTCAGTGAGCCGCTGAACCCACCTTCGGCAGAAGACGTGAACAATTACGTTATTACCGACGCCCTCAGCGACGGCGGGGTTGAAATCGAGGTTCTGAACGCAACGTTAGAAGGTGAAGGCCTGACTGTCCGGCTGACGACCAGCCCGCAGGATGACCGAGCCTATGCGCTTCATATCCCCAATCTCGAGGCCGCCTATCAGTTCAGCCAGGTTTGCCAGGGGGACTTCATCGATTTCGAGTTCACCAGCCCGGTACGTTGCGGCGAGGAACTGCAACCGTTCGACAGTGAGGGATCGACCGCTCCCCTGTTACTTTCGGCGAGGACCCAGATTGATCCGAATCAACCCTTGGATCCCGATGCGCCCGGTCAGATTGGTCACGCCTACCTCGGCGCCGCGGGAGCCGGAGTCCAATCGACAACCTGCGGGGGAAGTACAAGCCTCTCTGGTGCCTCTTCCTCGTCACGCGATGAAGAGATCATCTTCACGCTGGAAGTCCCGCTACAGAAAGAAGCACTTTCCGTGTTCTTCTCCGATCTGAATTTCAGTTCGGACGATCCAGTCATCTTTGTTTCGACCGTCGATAACGGAGGATTCATCACGGTCGACGAAAATGAAATGACAAACGCCTGGTTCCCGACGGCCAACAACAAGGGCACCGTCTATTTTGGCTTGCTTCCGAGCATCCCTGACTTTGCTCTGATTGATGCCATCAAGATCCGTGAAACAAGAAGTGCAACGTCCATCGGTCATATCTGCCTGGGGACACCGCGCCGCCTTGATCCGACCACTTCCCAATCCACGTTCTTTGGTATAGCAACCCCGGATGCTCAGAGTCCGCAAGTGGTCGATGCCACCGCTATTGATGGCCATGAAGTCATTGTGACGTTTTCCGAACCCGTAGCCGCTACGGCAGTCCTCCCACAGCATTACCAGATTACGCCCAACCTGACTGTCGTATCCGTTTCGTTGGCCTCGCTCAACACGCAAGCGATCTTGCAGACATCAACTCAATTGCCTGGCGCTGCGTATGAGTTGCAGGTAACCGACGTGGAAGATCCAAGCGGAAACACCATTTCCACGCCCAACAGCACGCCGTTTACCGGCGGTGGTTCACCCTACCTGGTGAGTGTTCAAGCGTTGTCCAACACGCAGGCACTCGCGACTTTCAGCTCGCCGTTGAATCAGGCAAGTGCGGAAAACGTTGCTCTCTATCAAGTGTCACCAGCCCTGACACTGGTCTCCGCAGAGCTTCAGGCGGATCAGACAAGTGTATTGCTAACCACCTCATCACAGGACCTGGAGACGTATACCCTCTCTGTTTCACTGGTTCGATCTCTTGAACCGGCACCGGATGGCACCCCCATCGATCCGACGCGGAACCAAGCGTCATTCACGGGTTTTCCGCTTCTCGATGAGATTGCGCCGCAACTCGTTTCTGCTCAGGCCATCAGCGACAACGAGGTGCTCGTGACATTCAGCGAACCCATGGCACCGCAGGCTGCGGATGCCAGCCTGTTTGCGATTTCGCCAAACTTGGTGGTCCTCCGGGCGGAAGCCAACGCGTTTGGAACACAGGTTCTGTTGACGACAATGCCGCAAGTGCCAGGCGCCGAATACACACTGGCAGTCAATGGTGCAGCCGATGTCGCAGGAAACCCCGTCATCCTGCCCAACATGGCCGCGTTCCGTGGCGGTGGCGCGCCATTCATGGTTTCTGCCATCGCGCTGAGCAATACACAGGTGCTTGTCACGTTCAGTGAAGAACTCGAAGAAGCCAGCGCCGAGAATGCGGCTTACTACCTGTTGACACCAGCTCTACCTATCAACGCCGCAGAGCTTCAGGGTGACTTGCGCAGCGTCGTTCTTACCACAACGTCGCTCCAGGAGATTGGATACAATGTGGCTGTCTCGCAAGTCAAAACACTCGCGCCGGTCCCTTCGGGTGAATTCATCGATCCGCAGCGAAACAATGCGGACTTCACCGGATTCCCGCTCTTTGATGACACCGCCCCAGCTCTAGTCTCGGCGATCTCCATCAACGGCGCACGCCTGTCAGTCTCTTTCAGTGAACCGCTTCAGCCGGATTCTTTTGATCCGGCCAACTTCAACATTGTGCCTCAACTTGCTGTGACGGCAGTGCAACCCAATGCCTATTACACGCAGGCCATTATCTCAACACATCCACAACTGGCCGGTACAAACTACACGTTGACGGCTGGACCGGGCGTCACCGACGTTGCCGGCAATCCGCTCGATGCCGCTAACGACAGCGCAGACTTCGTCTTCTCCGGACAAGTCAATTTGAATGACCCGAATGAGCTGCCGCGTGTCGTTGGTGCGGTGTCAATCAACAACACCACCGTGCGCGTAGCGTTCAGCAAGGTGATGGGCGAGGGTATCGACAACCCTGACCACTACTCCATCAGCGGTGGTGATAGCATTTATCTTGCGGTCGACACGCGCCCGCTTCCCGGCGACGAGGATTTCAATGGCGTTACCGTTGGACCCGATCGGACCTACGTCGACATCAAGACATTCTCACAAGCGGCCGAGACCTACACGCTTCACGTCGTTAATGTCAAGGATGCCAATGGAAATCCGCTCGCTGGTCCGGACGGACTACTCGCCCCACCGGATGGCGTTGATCCAACAACGGCGATCTTCCGTGGAACACCGCCGAACATTGATAACAGCATCATGCTGAATGAGCAGATTGACAGCGACGGTGATGGGTTCGCCGACTGGTTCGAACAGATCGGCTGGTTCATCACGGTCACCTTTGATGACGGAAGCGTCGGCGTGGCGCATGTAACCAGCGACCCCCTCAGCGTTGATACCGATGGTGATAAAATCTGGGACGGCGACGAGAATCGTCACAGCCTTGACCCGCGAACCGATGATACCGACGCCGACCAGATCAGCGACTGGGATGAATTCAACCGCTACTACACCGACCCGCGTGATCAAGATACGGACAAGGACGGGCTCAGCGACAAACTGGAGATCTTCTATTACAAGACTTCGCCGATCCTCGCAGATACGGACGGCGATCAGTGGGACGATCGGGAAGAGATCTTCGAACGCAATCGTAATCCGTTGATCGCGGACGTTCCGGTTCCGCAGGTCAAAGTGGGCGGACTGGAGTTCTTCCTCAAGGAGGTCTTTGAGTACACGGATGAGGAAGGGACGGTGCAGTCAAGCACACGAAGCCGGACGACGACCCTGGCACAATCGCAGGAACAGACATTCAGCACGAGCGACACGTTCACCTCCGAAAGCACCAACGTCTTCAGTCAACAGGTCGGTGTTGAAGTCGGCCTTGAGTTCGGCGTGCTACCGGAATTCACCGTCTCCGGCGAGATTGGAACCGAGCAGTCCCGCTCACGCGGTTACACCTTCGCGGTTGATCAGGGTTCGGCCATCAGTGCGTCTCAGGAAGAGCAGTTGGCCATCGAACAATCGACCGAATTCAGCCAGAACCGATCTGTTTCGCGGACAATCGAAGATGCTGACCTGGTCGTTGACGTGACGGTCAGCAACGTGGGTGATGTGTCGTTCACCATGTCGGATCTGGAGCTTGCGGCACTCGTACGAGATCGTCGGGGCAACCGACCGCGTGACATTCCGGTGGCAACGCTGCTGCCGCAACGAACGTTGCAGTTGGGCGAAGACATCCAATTGAATCTCGGGCCATTCGATCGCGACCGCGGACCGTTCATCTTCTCCGATGTTCAGATCTTCCCGGAGGTCGTGCGTGAACTGCGTGCGAATCCTTCGGCTGTCGTGGTTGAGCTTTCAAACTTCAACATCAGTTCAGAAGATGGTCGTCTGTTCTCGTTCTCTTCTCAGGATGTCAATGACCGGACGGCAGGCATCCTGATCGACTTCGGCGATGGGCGTGTGGAATCCTATCGCGTAGCGACCGGTGGCGAGTTCGAATTGATGAACGAATGCATGCAGGAACCGCCTGTCCAGGATCCGCCGGATCCCTGTATCGGTATCCACCCGACCGGCCGACAGAAGGGAATCACCATGCTCGAAGCTTTGGCGATCATAGGTCTCGATAAGAGGACGGGCATCGAGAGCGACGAAGACCTCGAGATTCCCCTATCACCGGAGATCAAGAACTCCTTCGGTACAACCATGCAGGACGCCGGTGGCGGCAATCAAGTTGAAGTTCTGACGCGCGTGCGTGGCATCCAAACGGTACCGGGCGATGACGACAACCCGAGTCGTGAATTCTGGTACGTCGCATCCTCGGAAGATCTGACACAGAATCCCGACTTCAGCGAGATTGTCCTTCGAGGAGGAGAAACGTACAGCCTCAGCTTCGAACGCGACGCTGATGACGACGGGGTATTCGCCCGCACCGAGTTCCAGTTCGGCAGCAGCGACAACAATGACGATACCGACGGCGACGACCTCAAAGACAACGAAGAAATCGTCGATGGTTGGTTCATTCAAATCGCAAACGCAAACCTTCGCGAAGTGTATCCAAGCCCGGCACGAGCGGACTCCGACTTCGACCAGGTTTCTGACAAGATGGAACGAGATGGTCCAACCTGCAATGCAGGCAATAGTCGACCCGACGGGCGTCTTTCAACCAACCCCGTTTCGCGAGACACCGATGGTGACGGCCTGACGGATCAGCAGGAGCTCAATGGTGGTTACGCGATTCTTCTCGCCGACGGCAACCAACTCATGATGACGCCGTACATCAACAACAACGGCGATGATGACGCACCACCGGCCGATCGTATTCTCCACGACTGCCTGTTTGCAACGGACCCGACGAATCCGGACACCGACGGTGACGGACTCCTCGACGGGCGCGAAGTGATACTTGGCAGCGATCCAAACAACCGTAACGATGCGGGAAGTGTCACCGACAGCGACGAAGACGGTTTGAGTGATGCCGATGAACGCCGTGGCTGGACCGTCGTTGCAACCCGTGCGCCCGTCGGCGGTGATTGCCCACCGCCAGTCAATCCGCAGAACACTACACTGTCCGGATGCGACGGACTTGCCGGCGTTCCCGGTGATTTCGACAATCCGGTCTGTGGGACGGCAAACGGATCGCCGGGAACCTGTATTTCCTCCGACCCGTGCCTGGCAGACACCGATGGCGATGGCCTGTGGGACTTGTTCGAGCGTATCCTCGGATTCGATCCGAACAACTTCGACACGGACATGGATGGATTTGGTGACCGACTCGAATTCGATCCAGCAAGTGCACCGGAACTGGTCAATCAGTTCAATACAACCTGTGATCAACTCGGAATTGCATGCGAGTTCGTACCGGCAAGTGGAGCGGACAGCGATGGAAATCCCCTTCCGTATGGCACATCGCCGCTGGACTACGATACCGACGGCGATGGACGGAGCGATTTCGACGAACTGAACACGGCATGCAACGGCAGCTTTACGCTTCCACGGACCTTCGACTCTGACCAGGACGGCCTGGGTGACGGTGAGGAATGCTGCCTTGGTACAGATCCTCGAGATTCAGATACCGATGGTGACGGCCGAACTGACGGGGAAGAAGTCGACAGCGGTACCGACCCGCTCGTACCTGACAAGCGCGTGACATTCACGGTCCTTAACCTTGTCATCGGTACGACCTGTGGGGAAGACGGCGGCATCGGCTTTGATGATTTTGCCGAACTCGAAGGCTCCATCGACTACACCGACATCAACAACAGTGTCGAGGAGATTTTCTCCCGTGGCTGCTGCCCGGACGAAGGCGACGCTAACCCCAACCCGCCAAGTTGCCGCCTGAATGTTGACGGCACCACGGCAACGGTTCCCATTAACTTCAGCGACGGACCATTCATCATGCGACAAGGTGATACGTTCCGCATCGACAGTGCGAATCTTGTCGAAAACGATGCCAACGGCTGTACGGCAAACAACACCGACAGCTTCGGGATTCTCGCCGAGGAATGGGATTTTGCTGACGCAGTGTCAGGCAACCGGACCATTACCGTGATGGACAATGCTAATCCGAGTTGCTCGCTTCAAATCAACGTTTCAATTGAGGTCGAGTAATGACGACGGCTCAATGGTTCTTGGGTTCGCAACGGCTCTTGGGTTTGAAACGCCCGATCCTTGCAGTTGCCGCACTCGCGGTGACAGCGCTGTGCAGCCTGGCCGCGTGCGATTCGGTGCAGAGCACCATCGTCGCCGACGCAGAACAGGGGGACGAAACCAACGCCCCCCTGGCGTCGGCACTCGGTGCCCCGCTCTTCACCTGCTGTCTCGACGGGGGATGCCTGAATCGAAATGCAAACGAGTGCCAGGCGTTGGGTGGCGAGTTCCTTGGTGACGGCGGTGATTGCAGCATGTGTGACGGGCGGCCGACCAGCGTCGAGATCGCTCAAGTCAATCTCGAACTGGTAGAACCAGCCGGGACATGTTGCCTCGAAGATGATTGCCGCGAATTGACCGAGACGCAGTGTTCGACAGACAACGGCCTGTTCCTCGGGCCCGGTGTCGCGTGCGAAGAGTGCCCGTCAAGTTTCGCCGAATCGATCGTCAACCTGAACGTCGTCGATCTCGATGACGACGGATGCTCGGACCTCTACGAACTGCGGATTGGCACGGACCGGCATGATCCGACGGATTGTCCCGACATCGACGGCGACGGCATTCTCAACGAAGACGACAACGACGTTGACGGGGATAACATCCTTAATGTCGATGATCCCGATGTCGACGGTGACGGCATCGACAACGATGATGATGATGACATCGACGGCGATGGTGCAACCAACGATGAGGATGATGATGACGACGGTGATGGCGTCCCCGACGACGAGGATGACGACGACGACGGAGACGGCACACCTGACGAAGACGATGAAGACAACGCCGATGCGTGCGATGATGATGACGATTGCAAGGACGATGAGTTCTGCGACACGAGCAATTCATCATTTACAAAGGGAACGTGCCGGGGATTCTGTGACCCGAACAAGACCGGTGAAGACTCTGACTGTCGAAACTCAGAAGCATGTGACGAATTCGGCACATGCCAACGCAAGTGCGTGAATAACGACGCCTGTGATGCGGGCGAGATCTGCGAGAAAGTGTCAGGGAGATGCCAATGCACAACCAATGGTGCTTGCCCGGATGGCTACGAATGCAACCGACAAGCCAGCCAGTGCGTAAGGAACCGCAACTGCGCCAATGACGGCGACTGCATCAACGATGAAGTCTGCATTGCGGGAAATTGCGAGGAACGCAATGAATGCAATAACCGTTCCGATTGTCGGCCCGGACTCACATGCGACAGAAGGAACGGACGCTGCGTAAAGAGTCGCTGCTCGACTGACATGGATTGTCGACGATATGAGTCGTGTTCATTGGGACGCTGCGAGCCTCTGAGAAGTTGTGCGGTCGACTCTGATTGCGAGACTTCCGGGAACATGGCATCGGAGAAATGCAACGAAACGGCCGGCCGATGCGAACCAAGACGAGAGTGCGATCCGATGTCGACCTCACCCAATACAACGTGTGATGTCGATGAGACTTGCAATGACAGTACCGGTCGCTGTGAACCAAACAGCGATTGCGATGATGCCACACCGTGCCCGGATGATCAACAATGCGATGTTGACGAAGATGTCTGTGTACGCATGTCCGAATGCGAAAACGACGACGATTGTACGGAAGAAGGTGAAAGATGCAGTTCGAGTCGCGGGAGGTGTGTGACGCAATGCGACAACGATGCCGACTGCAACGAAGATGAAGGCGAGTACTGTGAAGACGGTGAGTGTACTGAGCCGTAAGGTCAATCGACTCGCCACGTAACGGCGGGTTGTTGCTCGAATCGAATGAAACAGGAAAGGCCTGCCCGGCGCGAAGCCAGGCAGGCCTGTTTTCCTGCTAAAGAAAGACGATCGTCTTAGTACGTAACCGTTTCATCGAGATCAAATCGATCAAGATGCATCACCTTGGTCCAGGCAGCGACAAAATCGTCGACGAACTTCTGCTTTCCATCCGAGCTTGCGTACACTTCGGAGATAGCACGAAGTTGCGAATTCGAACCGAATACGAGGTCCACCGCCGTGGCCGTCCACTTCACGTTACCCGAGTTCATATCACGACCTTCAAAGAAATGATCGCACTTTGACGATTTCTGCCATCGCGTGTTCATATCCAGCAGATTGACAAAGAAATCATTGGTGAGGGTTTCCGGGCGACTGGTAAATGCGCCGAGCTTCTCATCGCCTACCGTGGTACCAAGAACACGCATACCGCCGACAAGCGCCGTCATTTCCGGCGCGGTCAGAGTCAACAGATTGGCACGGTCCACCAGGATTTCCGGCGCCGGTCGATCAATGGTACCGCCGACATAATTACGGAAGCCATCGACTTGCGGTTCGAGCACTGCAAACGATGCAACATCCGTCTGCTCCTGCGTCGCGTCGGTGCGCCCAGGCGCGAAAGGAACGGTCACCGAATAGCCAGCCTTGCGAGCTGCTTCTTCAATACCGACATTACCACCTAGCACGATCAGATCGGCAAGCGATACCTTCTTGCCACCTGATTGTGACATGTTGAACTCACCCTGAATTCGCTCATACGTCTGCATGACCCGAGCAAGCTGAGCCGGCTGATTGACCTCCCAGTTCTTCTGTGGTGCAAGGCGAATGCGTGCACCGTTGGCGCCGCCACGCATATCGCTACCACGGAAAGTCGACGCCGATGCCCAGGCTGTCGATACGAGTTGAGAAACGGATAGACCGGAACTCGCAATCTTACCCTTCAAGTCGGCAATCTCCCGCTCGCTCACCAGCGGATGATCGACGTCCGGAACCGGGTCTTGCCAAAGCTGCGGCTCGGGAACGAGTGGGCCGAGACATCGCGAAACCGGGCCCATATCACGGTGCGTCAGCTTGTACCATGCCTTGGCAAACGCCAGCTTGAACGCCCCCGGATTTTCATGGAATCGCTTGGAGATCTTACGGTAAGCAGGATCCATCTTCAGCGCCAGGTCCGTCGTGAACATCATCGGTGCGTGGCTCTTCGACGGATCATGTGCATCCGGGACCGTTCCATCGGCAGACGCGTCTTTCGGCCGCCACTGATGCGCACCGGCCGGACTCTTTACGAGCTTCCATTCATGGTCAAAAAGGTTATCGAAGTAACCCGTCGACCAACGGATCGGATTCGACGTCCAGGCACCTTCGAGACCGCTGGTGATCGTATCGCCGGCGTTTCCGGAACCATAACTATTCGTCCAACCAAGTCCTTGCTCTTCGATTCCCGCACCTTCCGGGGCTGCTCCGACATGACCATCAGGCGTCGCTGCACCGTGGGCTTTTCCAAAGGTATGGCCACCCGCGATCAGCGCCACCGTTTCCTCATCGTTCATTGCCATACGACCAAATGTCTCGCGGATATCGCGTGCCGCAGCCATCGGATCCGGTTTGCCATTCGGCCCCTCCGGATTGACGTAAATCAAACCCATCTGAACCGCAGCAAGCGGATTCTCAAGGTCGCGATCTCCTGAATAGCGTTTGTCTTGCAACCACTCCGCCTCGGGTCCCCAATACACATCGCCTTGTGGTTCCCAAACGTCAGCACGCCCGCCAGCAAAGCCGTAGGTCTCGAAACCCATCGATTCCAACGCGCAGTTCCCGGTCAGGATCATCAGGTCGGCCCAGGAAATCTTCTGACCATACTTCTGCTTGATTGGCCAGAGCAATCGGCGTGCCTTGTCGAGGTTTGCATTGTCAGGCCAACTGTTGAGCGGTGCAAAACGCTGGGTTCCATCTGACGCGCCACCGCGACCATCCGCCACGCGGTATGTACCGGCGCTGTGCCACGCCATTCGAATAAACAACGGGCCATAATGACCATAGTCCGCCGGCCACCAATCCTGCGAATCCGTCATCAGATTGGTGATGTCCTTCTTTACGGCATTGAGATCGAGCTTCGCAAACTCCTTTGCGTAATCGAAATCATCTCCCAGAGGATTACTCTGCGCGGTGTTCTGGTGAAGAATGTCCAAGTTGAGTTGATTGGGCCACCAATCGCGATTGTTCATGGCACTGGCAGCCGTGTGACGATAGGGACCGGCCTGTTCACCCATGACCGGGCACTTACCTGCACCAGCCGTTTGTTTCACCGAGCTTGGCTCAGCCGATACCGAATGACAGCCCATACCTGTCATTAAAGTGAGTGCCAACGCTATGGCAGCCAGACGCTTCATACGTCTAACGAAAGGCCGGTGCGGCACGTGGGTTGAATTTTCAGTCATTGTGTTCCTCCTGATTCTCGCTTATGGACGATTCGGTCGGGACTCAACGTCCGCGACGGAATGTTCGCACGCAAACTCAGCATGCCTCTTGCTGGCACGATGGGCATTTGCCCCAAAATATGATCTCGGCTTCATCAATCGCGAAGCCCATGTCATCTGCCGCCGACAAACACGGCATCTCACCGACAGCACAGTCGACGTCTACAGCCATCCCGCACGCACGGCAGATCAAATGGTGATGATTGTCCCCCACACGTCGCTCAAAACGGGCGGGTGAACCGGCCGGTTGAATTCGCCTGATGAGACTCTTGTCGACAAGAAGGCTGAGTGCGTCGTAGACCGCCTGACGTGAGATGGCACCAATGTCGGTTCGAACAATCTCCGCGATTTCATCGGCGGTACCGTGCGGACGCCCCTCCACTGCACGTATGACCGCAAGTCGCTGTGCAGTCACTTGCACACCTTGGTCGCGCAACAGAATGGAAAAGTCCTCAACCATCAGAACTAGGTTACATCCGATTTTGGACTTTGTCCATGATTTGAATCATTAAATATCCAGTGATCCATTGGAATGTGCGAGTGTAGTGGCGAGCTCTTGATTCGACCCGTGAAAGGCAAGCCCAACGCCCGATAATACACTTCGACGATGCCGTGCAAACCGCACGCACCCCCATACGCACTCGCCTCGTCGGCCACACCAGAGATAAGGCACCATTGGGATCGAAGCCTCCCAAGGTTATAAGAGGTGAACTGGCGGAGACGCTTGAAGGACCGCCGAGCGAGAATGTCACCTTGCGCGAAAACGCCGTAGAGTGATACCGCTCTTGGCACACAACTGAATTCACGAAGGCTCCTGTTCGGACAATCCCTATGTTGAAACGCTACGTTGTTATCTTGCTGCTTTCGGCGTCCACGAGACTCATGCATCCTGTCGTTGCGGCACCAGTCATTGACGGCCGATTTGATGATTGGCCAGGCGAAACGCTACTGGCAACGGACCCCGCCGGTGATGCGTCATCACCCCTCGATATCACGGCTCTCTATGCCCGGAATGTTGGAACTCAACTCTACGTTCGAATTGATCTGGCGAACGAACTCAACCTGCAGGCAGGACCCGGTGGCGAGGAGACACTGCGGCTTGAAATTGAGTATGAAGGTCAGCCCGGTATGACAGTCGATTTGCGGAATCGAACGATGTACACCCTTGGCAACCCGTCAAACTACATCTCATGGTCCGCTGTAGATTTGCAGGGGATGACGACGCATTCGGCACAGTCATTCGAAATTCGATTCAGCCTCGATCCGATTCAAGCCGACGTCAACGACTCGATTATGCTCAACGTGTCGGGCGCAGATGCTCTTACTCAACCGGTGGCGTTCACGCTGACTCAGCCCTCCACCCCCGTCATTCGGCGCAGCCCTGAGCGGAACCCCGGCACGTCATTCAGAATCGGAAGTCTGAACACACTCAGCGGCGGACTCCTGGATGCGGGACGAAGCGAAGCCATCGGACGCATGGTGACGTCGGTTGCCGCTGACATCTATTGCTTTCAGGAACAAAACTCATCCAGCACCCAAATCGCCGATCGCATGGCACAGCTCAATCCTCTCGACAATGGACTTCCGTGGAACATCCATCGTGTCAACGATACGGTTATCGCAACGCAGCACGCAATCATTCCCCTTTTCTATGGTGTGGACGCGGCTGCGATTGTCGATTTCGGTGATGGGCAGTCGGTTCTCGTTTTCAGCATTCATCCTCCGTGCTGCGGATACGCAGGCAACGGTCAGGACCAGAGTCGCATCGCTGAAATGCAAACGCTCATCGATGCACTTGGAGATTTACGCGCGGGCAATCTCGGTCCGACGTTTGAAGCCTTTCGAAACTCACCAGCGATCGTAGTCGGCGATTGGAACATGGTCGGCAGTCGGACGCCGTTGACATTGCTAGAGGAATCCGCGGAAGCGGGACTGACCCATTGGGTCTTGCCCCATCTGGTCGGAAACACCGTTACGTCATGGCGCTCCCTGAACGAAGGACCAGGTACATTTGCACCCGGCTTGCTTGATCTTCTCGCTTATGAAGAAGGGCCGTTGATACCGCGAAACGGTTTCGTTCTCGATACTGAACGGCTTTCAGAAGATGAGCGGAATGAAATGAACCTGAATCAGGACGACAGCCGCTCCAGCGACCATCTATTCCTGGTGGCCGATTTTTCATTTCCGTCGACGGAAGGGATTCCGACCACGTCGTCAGTCGGCGCCGTCGTCCTCTTAGTCTTATTGATCGGGGCAGGCACGGTGATCTGGCGGTAGCCGGCAACATAACGGGGCAGAGGACCTGGTCCTCCACCCCGTTCATGGAGCATGACTACTCTCCCTGACCAAGCGAGTACCCACGCTCTCCATCAAAGGTGTACAGGTGCTCGGTCTTGATAAAGTCGATTCCCTCTTGCGACAAACGCTGCAGGAGCGAAATCACATCAGCATTCGCAAGTTCTGCGCCTTCCTCTGACGGAACAAAACGGCATCGCCAGTGATCCGTACAGAACGTCTCCGGCAGACCGTCAGGCCAGACTTTGACGCCACGATTCGTGATCATCTTCAGCCGAAGATCCTTGTTGTCCGTACGCTGGAGGACTTCACCGAGCGCATCCGGACTTACGTCCGCCTTGTGGACAAAAACATCAACGCCGACAAGCGCCTTGCGTGCAGGCTTCCTCTTGGAAGTCAATGATGGCAACTGGCGCGCCGGGGCGCTCGCCTGATAGCTCACGGGCTTGAGGTGCTCAGGACGGCGACCAAGCCGCTCGATCACGGCATCCGCGAACTGACGCGTCCCCACACGCTCTCGGCTGTTCGTGGCCGTGAAGACATCGGCGGTATGGATGCCATCCTCAACAGTGGCAAGCCAGGCGTTGTGTACACGTTCCGCAACATCGCTTTGCCCAATGTGGACCAGCATCATCACACCGGCATTGATCAGACCCGATGGGTTCGCAACATTCTTGCCAGCCAACGGCGGCGCAGAACCATGAATGGCTTCAAACATGGCCACACCATCACCGATGTTCGCTGATCCTGCCATGCCGATCGAGCCGGTCATCTGTGCCGTTACATCAGAGAGAATATCACCATACAGGTTGGGCGTGACTACGACATCGAAGTCCTCGGGAGTTGTTGCCAGCCGTGCAGCACCAATATCAACAATCCAGTGCTCGGTCTCGAGTGTGGGATACTCACTTGCAATCTCATCGAAGACACGGTGGAACATGCCATCCGTTAACTTCATGATATTGTCTTTGGAGAGGCAGGTGACTTTACGACGACCATTGGCGATCGCGTACTCAAAAGCATAACGACAGATTCGCTCGCAACCGGGTCTCGAAATCAGCTTCAGGCACTGTACAACCTCATCCGTCTGCTGATGCTCGATGCCCGCATACGTGTCTTCTTCATTCTCTCGAATAACAACAAGATCCATTGACGGATGCTTGGTTTCAACGAAAGGATGGAGCGAAAGGCATGGGCGGACATTCGCAAAGAGGCCAAGCGACTTACGAATCGTCACGTTGAGGCTCTTGTAGCCACCACCCTGCGGCGTCGTGATGGGCGCCTTGAAGAAAATCTTGTTTCGACGAAGGGAGTCCCACGCTCCCGGCTCGATCCCCGAAGAATGTCCGCTCTTGTAGACGCTTTCTCCGATCTCGACTTCTTCGATGGCCAGCTCCGCACCCGCTTCCCTCAGGATACGAAGCGTAGCCTCCATGATTTCCGGACCGATTCCGTCACCACGCGCGACCGTTATGCCACAGGCCTTGGCGGTACGACTAGGTACGGTACTTTCCATTACCGATACATTCATCCTTGGTTCCTTCTCCAGTTCCGAACCAAATCACATTGACGCGACGCAAAAATCCGTGAC
>JBMYUM010000022.1:0-18755 GCA_049605375.1 Phycisphaerae bacterium
GCACGATTATGGACACGATCTCATCTAGCGCAAGTTGGGTGAAAGTGACAGAAATCTTCTCGAAAAATGTTGCGTTGATGGTGAATTCTAAGAGCAGTCAAGCCAGTGTGATGGGCGCTTTGTCGGCATCGTGTTTAGAGCATCTAGGGGAGTATGCCACAATCTGCGACCGTACAGAATATACGCCTGTGATTCCGTACGAATTGTGGAACGAGTGGATGGTTGCAATAGGCGATCAGCGGCGACCGATTGAGGGGAAAAGTGGTCGCCTTGAGGCAGCGTTTTCACTTACGAGAGCTCTGCACGACTATCACGAGTCGATGTTCTTGGCAAATTGCGCTTGCCATCCAAAACAGAGAAAGGGACGCGGGATGCCTCTTGAAGTGGCCAGTCTCAAACTTTCAGAAATCCTCATGGAGAACAAAGAGTTGTGGGAACTCCCACTACGAAAACTAGCAGAGCTGGTAGGTTGCTCGGCCTCCCAACTCGGTAAGACTAATAGTTGGAAGGCGCTTATGCTCCATCGAGGGAAAAAACCTCCGCGCTTGCGCGCACGAAGCCTCTCCCCTTATCTGGAGGCAGAAATCGCCAGTAATCGGGATTCCAATGCCGCCGTTTCTGCTAGAGTCGATGATGATCAAATACTGAACAAACTAGTAGCCGAGCAGGCGCGCGACGATGAAGGTAGCCCGTTTGAGCACGCCAACAGACGAAACACCCTACGCAGGATACTTTAAATCATCGCGTAGGTTTGCATTCGACCTCCGTATTTTGTTAGTGTCGCCCGTCTAGCATCGCCCTATGCGCCTGTCGCGTTTCTGATCCTGTCACATAGTTGCCAAGTGGAACTTTCCAAGCTTCGAATGGCCACTCCGAATTCTCGATTGAGAACCTACTCTACGTATTCAACCCAGGTTCAATTGAGTGAATTCCTCATTCATATTTGCTGACGAGAATGATCGATTCTGCGACGCCTGCGTGTAGTTGGTGCATCTTTGGATCTGTCTGCCTGCGCTCGTGCGCGCACCAGTGCTTCTGAACGCAATTTGAACGCAATGAGCCACCTTTTCGTCTTCATGTTCGTGGACACCAGCCTATTTATAGTGACTAAGTTGAATCTGAAAGCGTGAGATACAATGCAGAAAGAACCAAAACTTGTCACCCCTGGCGTTATCGCTTGCGAGCTTAAGCAGCCGCTCCACCGTGTATTGCATGTGCTACGGACGCGTAGCCACATTAGGGTCGTGGCGCGGGCAGGAAGAATTCGCCTATATTCAAGGAAGGCAATTGCTGAAGTGAGATATGAGTTAACTGTTATCGATGCTAGGAGCCCGAGCAATAGGCCCTAGATGACAACAACAAGAAAAACAAAGGCCGATCGCCCGCCAGCAAGCCAACGATCGACCTCGACTAGGTGAACATGAACCATAACACATCCCAATTTGGTATTCAACCCGCGTGGCCTGTTTTTGATGGCATAGTCTCCAAACTCCCTCGTTCCGCGATCGCCGTTTGGGCAGTGCTAGTCGTCCATTCCCGCGACGGCTTGGCTTGGCCAGGAAAACAGCGTATCGCAAGACTTGCCGGCATACACGCAAGGACTGCAGGTCTTGCTATCAATCGCCTAGTAGGCGAAGGCTTGATCAGTATCGTCAAAAATGGCTGTGGCCGCGGAAACAAGACGGTTTATCGCATTGTCCAAAAACAGGGTGCCCACGCCACCTATTTCAATGAAAGGGATACAAGGAGATCACGAAAAGTCGAAATCCATGACCCTAAAAAGGGGGTATCCACGCTACATATAGAACAAGAAAGAGAACAACAAAATGAACACACTAACAAATCGGGAGGAGCATGTGATGACTTCAAAATTTCCAACTGTCGCATCCAGGCGCCACCAGGAAAATATGACTGACTTGATTTCTCATGATGGTTGCATGGCGTTGACACGCAAGTTCTACCGGCCCGGATACTGGCTCGGTTCCAAGAAACGCTTACCTAGCCAAATTAACAAAGGCGTACGTGCAACACTCGGCGACGTAATTCGTGGCGAAAAGCCGTGGCCCGTTTTGCTCTTTGGTGGCGTAGGTACCGGTAAGACCTGTGCTTCACTATGCATACTCGACTACTTTGGTGGGTTGTACAACACGTCAATTGCATTGAGGGATGAGTTGATTGCGGCACAAAAAGGAAACTCATACTGGACGAGCGGCTACCCGCGAACAACAACGGAAATCTGGAACGGAATAAAGTCCACCAATCTTCTCGTATTAGACGAATTGGCAGGCCGGCAGCAGGAATCCGAGTTCCAGTGTGAGGTAACGCAGAGAGTCATAGATCATCGCCACGGGACCCCCCTGGTAGTCATCTCAAATCGTAACTTGGGACAAATAAGTAGGATTCTGGATGACCGTATAGCATCGCGACTCGCCGCAGGTACCGTGATCTGTACCAATGGCGCAGACCGCCGTGTAACTACCATTTGCTAGAGGAGAACAAACATGAAACCGGACGCAAGAGTGAAGCCCAGCCCCCCTGTACTCGCGCTCCGCCCCAAAGAAGCAGCCCAAGCACTTGGGATCAGTGATCGACTACTTTGGACTAAGACGAACTGTGGTGAAATTCCGCATATCAAGATTGGACGAGCCACATTGTATCCAGTTGACGCATTGCGGCATTGGTTGGACAAGCAAATACCAGGTGCTTCATCTCCTGCCTAGCTATGGACTGTAGTGGGGCAGCCTGGCTTAGTGTCAAGGTAGGTGTATATTGCGAGGCTGTGCTTTGTAATACGTTGCCAAACAAGGTATTGCTAAGAAAGGAGTGACCCAATGTCCAAACGACGAAGCAACGGACAAGGCAGCCTGTATCGCCGCAAACCCGACGGGCCTTACATTGCCAGTTTCTATGACTTCAACGGGAAGCGTCGCGAGCGGTCGACACGCACTACAGACAAGCGCGCGGCCGAGCGGATCTTGGCGAAATACACCGCAGACGCTGCACTTCGTCGCGAAGGTGTTATCGACCCGAATGAGGACGGATTCGCCACGGCGGACCGCCGGCCCACTACGGATCACATAGCAGATTGGGAGCGAGACCTTCAAGCACGCAGCGTCTCACGTAAGCAGATCAGGCTGCTCCTAAAGCGTGTTAATATGATTGTCACGCGAACAAGCGCTGATCGCGTAAGCAAGCTTGTCCCTTCCCGCGTTCAAGCCGCTCTCGGAAACTTACATGCCATGGACGGGCTAAACCTGCAAACCTGCCAGCACTACTTGCGGGCCATCAAGCAATTCTCACGTTGGCTCCACCGGGACGGCCGAACTCGTGAGGATCGTTTGGGACACATTAGCGGTTACAACGCTGCAACGGATCGTTCGTACATTCGTCGCCCTCTCGATGCTGATGAATTACGCAGAATGATCGACGCCGCAAGAACCGGGCCGGCATTCGGAAAGTTATCTGGCGTTGACCGTGCGATGTTGTATCTGCTGGCCGCCGGGACCGGATTTCGCCGTGGCGAGCTGGCAGGGCTTGTACGCAACAGCTTTCAGCTGGATGGCGAGTACGTCACAGTCACCATTGAGGCCGGAAACTCCAAACGACGGCGCCGCGACGTGCAACCCATCCGCCGCGACCTGGCCGATCTTCTCCTCGATTGGTTGTCAGATAGCCCCCCAAACGTACCGGTGTTCAAGGTGCCGGAGAAGACGGCGCAAATGATCCGATGCGACATTCGGCGGGCCAAAGCCAAGTGGATAAGGGAGACAGGGGAGCGAATGGAACGACGAGAGCGACGGTCGTCGGACTTTCTATCGGTTGAGGACGAGGCCGGCCGCGTCGTTGACTTTCACAGCCTTCGCCAAACCTACATTACGCTGCTCGTGAAGGCAGGCACGCCAGTGAAGCAGGCGCAAGAGCTTGCCCGCCACAGCGACCCCAAGCTCACGCTGAATCACTACACCCAACTCGGCATTAGCGACATTGCCAAGGCGCTGGATTGCCTCCCACCAGCCTCGAAGCCAGAACATCGCGACCAGGACGGCGGGCAGCAAGAACACGAGCAACGCGCGACGGGAACTGATGGCACAAGCATTGCTGCCCTCGGAGCAACGCCAAGTGAAACGGAGTCATCAAAACGCCTGATCTCATCGACTAAGCACGACGGCACGACCATCAGGAAACGATTGAAGAATGCCGGAAGAGGTACCAGCTTAGATCCCAGCAATAGAAGCACTTTTCACAGCGAAGCGGTACGAGACAATGCGACAAGCGGTGATGGTGAAGACGCGGTCGACGATGAAGTTAACTTGCCACATGTGCATGACTTATGCGAAGACGCGCGAAGCAAAACGCCTGAGTGCGAAACAGCCACTGGTGGGACTCGAACCCGCAACCTGCGGTTTACAAAACCGCTGCTCTGCCAATTGAGCTACAGTGGCAAGGTGGCCCGAGGAATGTCGAGGCCGAACCAGAATGATAACCGGATCACCGGTTCCGTCTAGCCATTGGTGGTACGGCGACTGTCCGCCTGGCCCTTGTCGTGTCTAGCCACTGTCCGACTAGCCGCCGGCCCTCCAGCGATTGATCGTGCGGTCATGGGTCGCTTAACCACTGGTCATGTGGCCGCTGGTCATCGGGCCGCTGGGGATCTGCCCATGGGGCGTTTGACCGCCGGCCGTCATCCACACCTGTAACATCGACGACGATGGTGCCAACGCTGCCAACGCTATTACGCCCGCTATTCTCAATTCTCAAAATGACCATTCCAGCCGCACCCCGGCCACCAGGGCATCGCGGCCGGCGCCTCCGGGGTCGACCACGTAGTGCAGGTCAGGTTTGACGCTCAGCCGGTCGTTCACCGCGATCTTGTAGAAGACTTCGATGGCGGTTTCCGCATAACGCCTCTCAAGCGACTGAATCCTGTCGCTCAAATTGATATGCTGGACGCCAACACCAAAGACGTCGTCATCGCGTCCGGGAATCGGGCCGTAGTACTGAAATCCGCCGCCGTAGTGCTGGGAGATCTCATTGCGATCCTCCGGCGACCATCCGAATTGAAAGAACACGCCCAAGCCCTGTTCGGTTTCACTCTCTTCTACTTCAACATCGCCGTCATTGTCTGGAGGCTCTCGAAATAGAAGCTGGTCGAACGCAACGTAAACACCATGATTGCCTCGCGCGGGCAGCGGCGGCGTTTCGCTATCGGGATCGTTGGGCAAGACGTCCCATTTTCCACTGTGATACCAACCGCCAAAAGCATACTGTCCCGGAAGATTGTCTTGTCCGAACAGGCTGAGCGTTGGCCGAAACCCCAGCTCGGCGATGGTGAACGAATCGTCCGGCACATGAAACGCGGTCTCGAAACCGGATCGCGTACCGGACCCCATGCCATCGAACAGGCCGATGTTCAGATAAAACCAATCGGTGGGTTCAAGAAACAAGATGATTCCCAGTGCCGGATCGGGCCAGGTCGGCAACGGCATGGTGGGGGAGAACCCCGGCGATGAATGCACGAACTCGTCGCGGTAAAGGCCGCCCGCGAAATCGTTGTTGGCGTCGATCTTACCAAACTTGATACGCACACGTTGATCCAGAAAACCCTGCTCGTACCAATACTCGTACAGGCGCGTATCGTTGGGAGCGTCCGCGTTGTTGATGACCTGCAGGTCGCCGACATACCGCTCGGTGATATCGATGCCGTGGTTGTTGATGACATTGACGAAAAGCGTGCCGTCATCCCAGAGTCCGAGCGGGCCCGTCTCCAGCGTGATTCCGAAATCAAACAACCCGCGGTACTGAAACGCACCGTTGGTACTCAGGCCGCCCTTCGTGTTCGAGAAGAAATCGGCATTGTAGTAGAGCTCGAAGCTGATCCCTTGATCCTGCAGGCTTTCGTTGAACAGGGCGAGCTGATCGATGGCCGAAACCTGTTCGTCCGATTCTGTTACCTCTTGAGCCAGGGCAGCCGGTACCGTCAACGCCAGGTATGTAGCCGTAGCTACCAATGTGCGCGCGTTTACGGCCTTCTGCATGTACCGATCCTTCCCTGCTGCCGGGGCAGCCAATGCTGACATCCGTGACTAAGCTCTATGTGTTGTCGGCAATTTGTAGCCTGGGCTACACACTAAATGTAGCAATGGCTACATCTTGGTCAAGAGGCTATGGCGTATCCGGGGAAAATATTGTGGTGATTCAGCGTGGGGCGGGGGCGCTAGATGCGTTTGTTCCTGGCGATCTGCTGAAAACGTCTGAGTGTCTCGTCACTGACGTGATGTTCGATCCCCTCGGCGTCGATCGCCGCAACGTTGGCACTGACGCCGATGGCTCGGAGGAACTCGAACACGATCAGGTGTCGCTCGCGGCTTTGTTCTGCCAGCTTGGAACCGGTCTTGGTCAGTTCGATGGGGGTCCGTGTTTCGGTTTGAACGAGCCCTTCGTTTCTCAAGCGGTTGAGTATCTTGACCACCGTCACGTGAGAGACGCCGAAGTGCTCACGCAGATCGGTGACGCGGCATTCGCCCCGAGATTCAATCATCTCGGCAATGGCTTCGACGTAGTCCTCGGCCGTCTCTGCCGCGTGTGCCGCCCGGGTCCGGGCGTAGCGCTTGGCTTGCTTAGGCTCTGTCAACTCATCATGCTCCTGTTGGCAGGCGTACGTGAGCGAACGACTGCCGACGTCCGAGGTAGGCCGAAAACGCTGGCCCGCTAACAACTACTCCTCTCGCAATTCGTTCAGGAACACCGTCTGGCGAGTAAGCATCTGACCATGATCACCAAAGCCGTTGAGATGGATGACCGTGTCCTTACCGGCTTCGCCCCAAACGATTTCGACCACACCGAAGTTGGTCTCCCGCCGTACCGGACCGATGCGATAGGAATTGCGTTCCTTGACTGCCTGTGCACGCTGCGTCAGGCCGCTCGATGTAAAATCCCACATGGGATAGGGCACCTTCATGTCGGCGCCGCGGCCGGTGTCGCGCGAAATCTCCATGAGGTGCCGATCACCTGACACAAACAGCACGCCGGACGCATTCGTTTCATCGATCAGATCGTAGAGGCGCTGCCGCTCGTGCGGAAAATTCCCCCAGGTTTCAAAACCATGTTCGTCGGCCACGACCTGAATCGAACTGGCAATGATGCGGACGTCCGCTGGTCGTAACAGTTCTTTCTTCAGCCACTTCCACTGTGCTTCGCCGAGAACGGTCTTGGACGTATCCGTCGTGCCGATGTATGGGCCCGGTGCGCCCGGACGCTTACCTCTTTCCAAGGTGTCACGGTGATAGCGCGTGTCCAGCATGATCACCTGCACGGCGTGGCCGCCGCGTTCGAACGTGCGTGCCTGGTAAATGCCCTCTTGCTGCCTGATGGGTGCGGTATCCCAGAATCCGAAGAAGTCGAGGAACGCCTGCTGGCTTTGCTTGCGGAGAGGATAGTCTCTGCCGCCATCGTTGGCACCAAAGTCGTGATCGTCCCACGTCGCCATGATCGGGCAGTGGCGTTGCAAGCGCTGGTAGCCCGGCTTGCTACCCAGTTCGGCATACGCCTCTCTGATGCGCGAAATATCCTCCACCGGTGCCATGACCATCTTGCCATCCTTCATCCAGAGGTCGGCATACTGATTATCACCGATGAACAGGAACAGGTCGGGATTGGTTGCGATGATTTCGAGCCATATGGGCTGCTCTTCGCGCTCCTTCGCGCAGCTTCCAAAGGCAATTTTGAAGTTGTCGCCGGCGTTCGTGCCGCCCGTGGCGATCAATACGCCCAAACTGATCATCGCCAATCGATTGAACATGTTGCTTCTCTCTGCGTTGGGGGCATGTTGCCTTACTGATCCCAGTGATTTTCAATCCCACCCTCGCGTTATGATAGTCGGATCATCCAACATAGGAATGGGAGGAAAGCCCGGAGAGGCGTCGATAGGTTGTGAAGGTCGGCTATTCCTCGTCCTTGTCCACGCGTCCTGCCAATCCCCAGTCGTCCAGTACCACGTATACGCACGGAATGACCGATAGCACCAGGACCGTCGACGCCATGAGACCGAAGACGATACTGACCACCAACGGGATCAGGACCTGCGCCTGAAGGCTTCTTTCCAGTGTCAGCGGCATCAGTCCGGCAATCGTGGTGGCGGAGGTGATCAGCACGGCGCGGAAACGCTGCCGGCTCGCCTGCGACGCTGCCTCGGACGCATCACCCGTGCCTTCCTGTCGCCGCATTTTCAAAAAGAGGACGAGAAGGATGGAGTCGTTGACGACGATCCCGGCTAATGAAACGAACCCCAGCATGCTCGGCATGGTGATGTCGAGCCCCATCAACAAATGACCGACGACGACTCCGATGAACGCGAGTGGTATGGCGACGATCACCATCAGCGGTTCGACGTAGTTCCTGAACTGAAAGCTCAGCAACACGAATACCCCAAGCAGTCCGATCGCGGCACCGCTTGCCATGGAGGCTTGTGTTGTCGCGGCCTCCTTGGCTTCCCCCTCAAAATCAACCTGCACACCCGGAAACGCGTTGGGAAGATCCGGTACGAACTCTTCCCGCAAGAGCTGCAGGACTTCATTGGTGTTCGTCTGTGTCGCATCGGTGTCACCACGAAGTGTGACGATGCGCTGTCCATCGATTCGCGTAATGCGCGACCAACCCCGATCTTCTGATACGGTTGCAACGGACTCCAGCGGTACGGATTCGCCGGTCGGCAATGTGATGGTGAAGTACGTCAGGTCGGCATAGCTGCTTCGACCTGCGTCGCTGTATTGCACATCAATCTCCCAGGATTCCGTTCCTACCTGGATTTCGTCGGCCGTCATTCCCTGGAATGCGGTTCGCAGTTGACGCGCTATCATGGAAGCATCGAGGCCGAGACCGGTAGCACCTTCCTGCAGGCGGATGCGTACTTCCGGTTGGCCGCGACGGAGATCGGTCGCCAAATTGTAGACGCCGACAAATTGGCGCAGGTAGTCTCGCAATGCATAACTGGCGGATTCCAGTTGTTCCAGATCACGTCCACGCATACGAACTTCGATGTTACGACCGGCGGGGCCGATACTTGGTTCCGTGAATGTGACGGAGATGGCATCCGGCACTGGGCCGACTTCATCTCGCCAGGTCTGCAGGATTTCATCCATCGTCCACGAACGTACGTCCGCGCCGAGAAGATCGGTGACGATCGTTGCGACATGCGGGCCGGTCTCGAAGGCGTCGGCGTTCTTGTTGAACTCCACATAGACCAGTTCGACCAGATCACCGTCGTCGGGGAACGCCTGGCGATACGTCTCATTCACGCGGTCGAGGGCGCCGGTCACACGATCGACGACTTTCTCGGTCTGCGAAAGTGGCTCACCGGGTGGAAGCAGGATGCGGCTGGTCGCCGTATCGCCATCGAGTTCGGGGAACGCCTGGAATTTCACGATGCCGCCGGCGATCAGGCTCACTGAAAACAGGAGAATCATGACGATGGAACCTAGCCAGAGATAGCGCCAGGCGATCGCCCAATCGACAAATCGGCCCACGATTCTCTCGCGAAGAAAATGCAACGCATGATCCAGCTGCTCCCGAACCGGGTTGGCCGGCTTGGATGGATCGGCGCCGATCGAATGAGACAGGTGAGCCGGCAGAATCAGAAAGGCCTCCACCAGGCTGATGATCAGAACCAGGATGAGAATAATCGGCACCACCTTCAGGACCTTGCCGATGTCACCCTGCAGTGTTGCCAGTGGCCCCAGCACACATACGGTGGTGATAAACGATGAAACCACACCACCTGCAACCTGCGATGTCCCGTCGATGGCGGCCTGCAAGGGTGACTTGCCGGTGGCACGTTGCGCAGCGATGTTCTCGGCTATGACGATTCCGTCATCCATGAGAATGCCGAGTGCGAGCAGCAGTCCGACCATTGTCAGCATGTTGATCGTGAGATCGAGCATGGGCATGAAGTAGAATGCACCCAGGAATGAAACCGGCAGGCTCATGACGACCCAGAACGAAAGCTTGATGTTAAAGAACAGCCACATGGTAAAGAACACGAGGGCCATTCCCTGCAGGCCGTTGTTGATCAGTAGCTGAAGTCGTTCCTTCACGAGCGTCGACGTGTCACGGCTGACGCCGATGTCGACCTGGGGCTGCCGCGCGCGTTCGTCTTCCACAAAGTTCTTGACGACGTCCGCAACGCGGATCGTATCCTGGTTCTTCGTCTTCATGATGACCAGCGTTCCCGCACGCTGCCCGTTGAAGAGCGTCTTGTCTTCGGCAAGTTCGAATGTCTCACTGACAGTAGCCACGTCGCGAACTCTGACCTCGCCACCACCCTGACGGCCAAGGAGGATAAGATCGCCAATAGCACCGACGGTGGCACGCTCGTCCGTGAATCGGAGGATCACATCGCGATCGGCCGTCTCCAGAGAACCGGTCGGAAGATCGACATTCTGACGCGAGAGCACGTCAGCAACGTCGGCCGCACTGATTCCGTAACGGCGCAGCGCCTCATCCGAAACGGCGACGCGAAACTGTCGGTCAGCAAAACCCTCGAGCGTCACCAGAGAGACTTCCGGAAGAAGCTGCAGTCGATCCTTCATTTGCTCGCAGTAGGTTTTCAGATCGGAAGGGGACATGGGGCCGGCGACCAGCAACGTAAGCACGGGGTCTGTCGTGTTGAGCTGGCTGATGATCGGTTCCTCGGCCTCCTCCGGGAACTCCGTAATCGCACCGACTTCCGTATCGATTTCATCCTTGAAGGTGATGATGTCACCCTCGTCTTCCATCTCGACGGTGACGATTCCGATACCGGCGCGCGCCTCGCTACGCACTTCGTGAACGAATCGAACGCCGTCGACAGCGTCTTCGATCGGCAGGCAGATCGAAGTTTCGATCTCTTCCGCCGAGGCGCCGGGGTAGATCACCCGAATCTCTACTTCATTAGCGGTGTAATCGGGAAACGTTTCCCGGCGAATCCGGCCAAGACTCAGAAAGCCGATCGCCAGAAGCACCACCATGAGCAGATTGGCGGCCGTTGGATGTTGGGCGAAGTATCGAATCATCGGATGCTGGTCTCCGCAGTCGCCTGTGCGATGAGTCGCGCAAGAACGTCGTCGGCAGCATGAGGCTCGACGAGTTGGCCTTCAACAGCAGGGCGAGGGTCGGAAACCACGATGCGTGTTCCGGCTGCGAGCCCCTCTTCGATGCACACGAAATCGCTTTGCTCGAATAGGGGATCGATCGTCTGTCGCTTCAGCCGATTCGATTCGTCGAGTGTGTAGACGGCGCCATCCACGATGGACGCACGTGGGACCACCACATAAGGGCCGGACGCCTTCGCACGAAGTTCCACTTCACAGTAGGCACCGCGCATCAGCGGTGGGCGTTCTCCCGGATCAATCTTCTGGTAAGGCCTGTCTACCGCGACGACGAACTGCGCCGCACGCGTGATTGGATCAAACTGCTCCCGGATCCGAACGAATCGACCTTCCCAGTCAGAGCTGCGACGTGATCCGCTGAGTCGAACACGCGCGGTGATATTCGCTGCCGCCTTGAAGACCTCCATGTCTGGGACGAAGTTCCGGGGAAGGTCAAGATTGGCGACCAGATTACGAACGGCTTCCATGGGCACCTGAACATCGACTTCGCTGACGGCGATCCCATCAGCCTCGAAGAGCCGTTGACCGGGTTGCAGGTATTGATTGAGCTCCAGGCTGACGTCCTGTACGCGGCAATCGAACGGAACCCGCAGCGTCGTCTTCTCAAGATCGAGGCGTCGTTGGTCCAGTCTTGTTTCCGTGACGACGCGTCGTGCTTCGAGCGTATCAATCTTCTTCTGGTTGAGCCGATTGGAATTGCGGAGATCTTGAACAATACGCTGCTGCGTGAGTGCCGTGCGTTCGGCATTGCGCAATTCCGTCGGTGCCGCGTTGTCTTCTTCCGCAAGCAGACGGAGACGCTCAAATTCAGCTTCCGCGAGCGTGAGTGATGCTTCTTCAATCACGAGCAACTCGCGGGTATTCTGGATCTGCGTATTCAGTTCGTCGATGCTGGCTGTGAGCTCGTTCAATTCAGCCTTGAGCTGCGCAACCGCCAGTTCGAACTCGCGTTGATCGATGCGCAGTGCGATCTCACCTTCCTGCAGAAACTCGCCAGCGCGCAGTTTCGGGTGCAAGAGCGTGATGCGTCCGCCGACTTCAATCACCGCTTGCCAAACCTGTGCCGGCCGCACAGAACCGTAACCCAATACACGTGGCACCACGTTGATCGATGGAACTTCAATGACACGTAGTGCGCGCGCTTCTTCGGCAGGGGGCAGGCGTGGCGGCGCCTCCCTTGATCGCACCATCATCGCAACGACAGCGACGCCAACGAGAATGGGGGGAACGATCAAGAGACGGCGAAATAGCTGCGAACGAAACCAGCTCATGGATGGAGTCACCTTTTCCAAATTGACAAAGGAGCACACCGGTCAAACGCCCCGACGCCGGGACAGTACGACTTTAACGCCGAAGGGCTTTGAAGTCTCGACCTGCTGAACGTCAGACTGTAACGATATGTCACCTGTGCTTGTCATATTGCTGCACAGGTGTTGAAGCTGAATTTCATTTACTTTGCCAGCACGACTTGATAGCGTATGAATCGTTGGAGAGCGTTCGGGTTTGTCTTCGATACGAACCGGTGGAAGCGCGTTTTGACTCACCTCTGGTTCGCATCGCTGGTTGATCGATCAAGAAGAAGATTTGAAGGAGTCACATCATGAAAAGCGTGATCAGACCGCGTGTCTATTCGATGATGGTGATGATCGCTGTTACATGTCTTGCCCACGCCCGCGTCGACGCAACCGTCATTTTCGTTGAGCCGATTCGCGCAAGCGGCATTGAAGGTGTTGATTGGGTGGCTGGACCGGGACCACACGACATGCAACTGCTGCGTGGCGGGCAGTTTCTTGAACTTAAGATCTTCATTGAAGACTTTGGCGCCAGCGAAGAAGTATCAGCCTACCAGACAACGCTCGACTGTGCATCGCTGTCATCTGACAAGGGCGCACGCGCAGAGGTCGTGGATATCAACTGCAGCCAGGGCGAAGGCGTTTTCGATGTCGATTACTGCATGGGGATCAACGAAGCCGACCCGGCCTATTTGTGAGCGGCTTCTTCAAGCGTGCTGGTAGCATGCGCAGATCCTGTTCCAAACTGTCCTGATAGCCTTCCTGGAAAGGCGGCTTGCGGATCGGTTTCGGTCTTTGGTGATTCCGGACCCGACATGGGCATGCACTACTATGGTATGCACTTCGGGCTATATATTCCGAAAGGTGCAGAAGGCGTCTTTTCATTTACGGTGTCAAACGACCCCAACGAGACGTTCCTGAAGAATAGCTTTGCAGAAGACTTGACGGTCACCGATGTGTTCCCTGCGAATGTCACTGTCCTTCAATGCAGCATAGCGAGTGACTGTGATGACGGCGACGCTTGCACAACGGATTCGTGTGTATCCAATCACTGTTTGACCCAGAACAATGTACCCGAAGATCGTTGCTGCAATTCGCAGACCGGTGAATTGACCGTCATCGATGATGGCGATATCTGCACGGTTGATACATGCCTTCCGGATGGTACCGTCAGCCATGTTGATCCGGTTATTCCAATCTGTGCCGATTCGCTCAGCAACCGGTATCTACAGGTTGAGCCGCAATGCTGCGACGATGAGTCCGTCGTCGCGATGCGCGTGTCTGCAGACTTGGGATTCATGTTCGCTGACATCGGTTACATTCAACCGGACGCAACCATTGGCCCGGTTGCGCATTATGATTCCCTGCTGACCTGGGAACCCGCTTTCGTGGGCGGCCCTCTGATTCGCCCTTCAACGACATACCGGATCACGATCGAAACGCAGGATCAGTCCCCGCCGCATGGGGAGTTCTTGACGATGACGACCTCCAAGTTTGGTGATGTCAACAAGAATGGATTCGCCAATATCGACGATGTCTTTACCGTGGCGCGTGTCTTTGCGGGAATGATGGATGTACCCTATGAAGCAGCCGACGTGGCACCGTGCGTCCCCAACGGAATCGTTAACTTGGAGGACGTATTCTGGACCGCATTCGGATTCCAGGAAGTGCCGTTTTCCATGTTTTGTCCCACGGGTGCGTGCTGTGATGGCGAGGGTGCATGCGAAGATTTCAATTGGTTTGGCATGTATGAGGGTGAATGCCCGACCACCTGGGTCGAGGGTGAGACATGTATGATGCTCCCGTGCCCATAAGTAACGTTATGGAACTCGTCTGATTCATTGCGGCAGCATTATCGCTCATGTGCAGCCGTTAGCGCGTGCCATGCTCAGGTCAAGGGTCTGAGCATGACGCGTGAGCATGACGCGTGAGCATGACGTCTATTCGACCGCATCAAGTTCGAAGCGGGGCGACTGTACCGACCGCTAGTACAAGCAGTGTCATCACGACGACACCCCAGGTCGATGTTGTGGGTACCGCGCTTCCGGCCCTTGCGATCGATACGTTGTCGATCCGTACATCGTGATCCGTGAATCCAAAAAAGAATCCGGGTTCCAACGTCGTGAAGACGATTTCGTCAACGCCGGCAAGTACACTGGCAAACGTTCGGTCCGCTGGAAGAATGGGCTCAAATGTGTTGGGATCTTCTGCTCCCGTGCCGCCCCAACCCGTCGGTAAATCGGTCAAAGAGGTGTCCTCGATCGTCACGGAAAACGTCGTCCAGTTGCCGTGACTCGATGCCGAGATGTCAGCGAACTTGTACCAGACTGAAACCCAGGGATACCCAACAGGTGGGTTATCGAAATCGCGCAGCTCGACCAGCCATGGACGCGACACGGGCGAACCAAAATTGATCGCCTCTACCTTTGTATCAATACTCAGCGTGATACTGCTGTTCTGTGTGTAGTCATCGATGAACTCCGGATTTGTACTGTTGCGGAAAGTGATGCCGAAGTCGTTGAACACCGTTCGCATGTTTGCGTTGGGATTTCCACCAAATGGCTCAATACTTGTCGCACCGCCCGGGCCGCTCGGTCCCACCATGCCTTCTGCACCATCGCTGAACGAGATGGTCGTGGTCTGGGCAGAAATAGGGTGCAGGCCCCAAAATGCCGTGAATGAGGTAATCACCAAACAAATGGCTCGTTGATTCATCGCTTCTCTCCCTTGGCAAGACGTGACTGTAGAACGTGACATTAGCACGTATCCACGAAGAATGTCAAAACCAGACGACGCGGCTCATGTTGCGTTCAGAGTGAGAAGTCGGTTGCAATATCCGATAAGAAACGCCGCCTTCCGCGCCATACGTTGACCTTATTGGTGACTTTCATGACCCGGGAATGATTTCATATCATCGGGATCATGAACCATTTCAGCCAAACAAAGAACAGCCTCAGTGAAGCACGATATCTTGCCTTGGCAGTTATCTGCAGTGCGATCGGTTTCGCAATCCCAGCCGATGTGGTGCAGGCGACCGTTGTCGTTCCGATGTCACTCGAGCAGGTCGCAGATCACACCGCTGTTGCGGTCGCTGCCAAGATCACCGGAAAGGAAAGCTACTGGACCGGATCGCCGCCGCGCATCGAAACTCGCCTGACGATCCAGGTTGATGAAGTCCTCAAGGGTGACAGTTCCCTGGCATCCACGCCGTTGACGTTTACGGTGCCGGGTGGCCAGGTCGGACAGATGAACTACCGAATCGCTGGTGCACCGGAATGGACGGTGGGGGACGAGTGGATCCTCATGATGCACCAATCATACAAAACTCATCCGATCGTCGGCATCTGGCACGGTGCGTTCAGAGTTCGAGAAACACCGAGCGGCTCCACGCAAGTTGTCACCGCAGGTGGAAACGATGTGACACACATCGCAAAGAAAGGGACTAGCCAATCCTACGTGAGAACGGGTAGCCAGCATCATGGCGCCCATGCCGATCTCACGCCGAAACATTCGCCGTCACCGCGACAGGAAATGCACGCCCGTTTTGTCAAGCCGGATTCGAAGACGCAAGACGGCATGACAAAGGCACAGTTTCTTGACGCTGTACGTCCTGTTCTCTTACAGAGCAGGAAGATTGGTAATGGTAAGACATTTGCCGTGCGCCAAGCCGTTACGCTGATGCCAACATCGCTGAAGCAAGCGTCGGATGACGGTGTGACCCGCGAACAAATGCACCAGCGATCCGCAACGGCACGTGAGGGGAAGCATGAATAGTCCCCGTCGAATATATGGTTGGCTGGAAGCACTGATCGTGCTCATCGTTGCGGCCTTGCCGACGTCGTTCGCGCACGCCTACTCGTTCTACACCTATGGGGCTGACGTCGTGGTATGGCCGGGAAGCCAGTGCTTCCGATACCTTTCACCCACAACGTTTCCGCCGGACAGCCAATCAGAACTTGCCGCCATCGGAACCATGGTCGAATGGAGCGTTGTGCCCGGCTGTACATTCGCATATGGCTACGAAACGTCGGACCAGGACTATGCGATCGATAACTTCGATGGCTTCAGTGATACGGCCGCTGTACCCACAGACCAGCTCGATCCCGGTGTCCTCGGCGTGACGTTCCTGGTAAACGACGGGCCTTCCTGGTTCGATACCGACATTGTCATCAGCGATTTTCCGTCCGGCGTCGGCTACAACTTTGACTTCTATCCGAACTGCGATTCCATTACCCAGCCCGTGACCGGAAACTATGGCTATAACTTCGTCCTGATCGTCCTGCACGAACTTGGGCACGCACTCGGACTCGGTCATGATCCATTTGGTGATGAACAGCCCGGCATACTCCACTTCCCGGCCACGATGAATCCACGCTACCCCAGTGGCGGAACGCTTGGGCAACAGCACATCATTGAGCTTCATACGGACGACCGATCCGGCGTTCGCTTCCTCTATCCGAACTCCGGTCCCTCGGGTACCCCATTTCCTGACCTCGCACTGAGCGAATATGCCTCAGGCCCCAATGTTGGCCAGGCCGTCCCCTTGCAGATCTCACCATCAGTCGCGATTCCCGGAGATGAGGTCATTCTTCGTTCGGTGATTGAGAATCTCGGCAGCACCAACGAGTTCTTTGTGAACCAGTCGTTCTATCTTTCCAACGATGACGTGATTACCACCGATGATCTGGACCTCGGTACGCTTGCCTGGGACATCGCATTCGAAGACGCGCTTGATTTCGAAGTTGCCGTGGACATTCCCGATGACATCGCCGCTGGAAACTACACGCTTGGGGCGATCATCGACGCCGATAACTTTGTTGATGAGATTTACGAAGACAACAACGCCGTAGCCTACTGCGAGCCTTTTTCCATTGCACAGCTTGCACCAGGCTATCAGGCGACAGACATTATCGTTGAGGCGTGTGATCAGCCATTGAACCTGCCCGCGCCGGCGCTGACGCATCCGATCAACATGGCGCCGGTAACCTGGAGCCTCGACAATCCGCAGCCGGGGATGTCGATCCATCCAGCCACGGGCGAGCTCAGCTGGCCCAATCCTGTGCCTTCGCCGTTCTTGTATGGGCTACAGGTTCGTGGAACCAACGGTGGCGGGAGTACCGTCGAGACGATCTTTCTCGGCATCGAATCAACACCGCCGGCAATCGTTCCAGTCGATGATCAGGTCGTGACATGCCTGTTCGATTTCTTCGGCAGTCCGCCGCAGCTTACATCGCCGGCCTGCATGGAACCCGTACTCTTCTGGACGTTTGACGAGGCGCCCCCAGGAATGACGATCGATCCCGATACCGGCAGCGTGACATGGATTTCACCTGTCCCGTCAGCCACACCCTATCGGGTTGTTCAGCGCGTCGTCACCGCGAACGGTAGCGCGACCGTCACATGGGATTTACTGGTTCAGCCGGGTGACTTCAACGGAGACGGTGCCACCACCGTTCAGGATATGTTCACCGCGTTGATATGCCTGCAAGGTCCCGCCATACCAGCCGGAGGCTTTTGCAACTGTGTTGATCTGGGTACGGATGGAACCGTCGACCTGGCCGATATGGCACGCTTCTTCAACGAGTTCGAATAACGGCAAGCAGGGGGGCAACTGCGAGTTTCCGATCCGCCTGGCCCTAAGTTCATGCAGGCACGAATCATGCCGTTTGTTCGACGGGTTCACACCCGGATATGACTTTTCACTTTGCTTGCGTCGGGCGCCGGCTAAGATGTGGATATGGCCACGCCTGACCCCAACCAGCCGATTCTCCGACCCAACACCGATACCCAGGCTGAATTCCTATGGGTCGCCGAGGGACAACGTAAACAGGCCATGGTTGCCGAGGTCGCCGTTGCCCTGCCATACCGCGATACGGCCGCTTACATGGTGCCGGAGGCATTCGAAAATCAAATCCTGCTCGGGCACCGCGTCACCGTTCCCATCGGCAAGAAGGGGAACCCTGCCGTTGGCTTTGTGGTTCAGCTGGACCAGCGTCCGTGGGACAGTTCGATCAACGAGATTGTCGAAGTCGTCGATCGCACCAGTTATCTGACACCCGACTTGATTCAACTGGGAAGAGAGATTGCATCGCACTACCGCTGCTCCCTGGGAATCGCGCTGAAGGCGATGACACCGGAAGCCGTACGGCGCGAAACGGGATACCGGCAGGCCGAGTTCATATCGCTGGCCATACCGCCGGAAGAGACGAAGCACGCCCGTTTGGGAAAGAAACAGCAGGCGATTGTCTCACGATTGCAGGAGGCGACCGATCCGATCGAAGCAGGAGAATTGCTGAAGCAGGCTGACGCCGCCCGTGCCACG